>JAWXVD010000217.1:0-4132 GCA_044425705.1 Eubacteriales bacterium
TATCCCTACCGCTCAAGATAAAGTAAACCCTTTAACTACCACAAAAGAAGAATTTTATGACCTTGTTTTCACAAAAAATATGGACTGCTTCAAGGCCATCTATACTTCGTTTACTGGTATCTCGCCTGTACTGGCTCATGAGATTTGTTACAGAAGTGGAGGCAATGCTGACCGTTCTACTGCTGCTTTAGACGACATCGATAAAGATAACATATACCAGTCTTTTTCCCTCATGATAGATATTGTAAAAAACGATACTTTCACCCCAAATATCGTATATAAACAAGGAATCCCTACCGAATATGCAGCAATTTCACTCTCTTCCTATGATGAAAATATGATAGAATACGACAGCATTTCGTCTTTATTAGAACAGTATTATGCAGAAAAAAATATGGTATCTAGAATCCGTCAAAAATCTGTAGATTTACGCAAAATTGTGCAAATCGCCTTAGAACGTACTGTAAAAAAATATGATTTACAGCTACTACAAATGAAGGACACGGAGAAAAAAGATAAATTTAAAGTTTACGGTGAATTGATTACAGCTTATGGTTACAATGTTCCTGCAGGAAGTCGCACCTTAGAAGCACTCAATTATTATGATGGAAAGGAAGTATCTATTCCTCTTGATCCCACTATATCACCTATCGATAATGCAAAAAAATATTTTAATAAATATGCAAAATTAAAAAGAACATACGAAGCACTCTCTTCTTTAACCATTGAAGTAAAAAATGAGATTGATCATTTAGAATCCATCTCTAATGCCTTGGATATTGCACAAAAAGAGGAAGATTTAATACAAATTAAAGAAGAGTTGATAGATAGTGGCTACATTCGTCGCAAAGGTTTCCAAAAGAAACAACGGTTTACAAGCAAACCCTTCCACTATATCAGCAGTGACGGATACCATATGTATGTAGGAAAAAATAATTATCAAAACGAAGATTTGACCTTTAAATTTGCTACTGGAAATGACTGGTGGTTCCATGCAAAAGGAATTCCTGGTTCCCATGTTGTTGTAAAGTCAAATGGTGATGAATTGCCTGACCGTACCTTTGAAGAAGCTGGTCGTTTAGCTGCCTTCTACTCCAAGGGAAAGGGACAAGAGAAAGTTGAAATTGATTACACGCAAAAGAAGAATGTTAAAAAACCATCTGGCGGAAAACCTGGTTTTGTAGTCTATTATACCAACTATTCCTTAATGATTGATTCTCAGATTGATGGAATTTCTTTAGCAAGTGAATAACTTCTCATTTCTTTTACGCAAAAACAGGTATTTAACTTATTGGTTAAATACCTGTTTTTCATAGATTTTTTTTCATTATCATATTACATATGAATAATTGATTTATGTTTTTTCATCAACTATTTTAAAATTGTCTCTTTACCAAGCATAACACTCTGGTGTTGGTAAATTATTTCTCAAGACACGTCCCTGAGAAATTGGGAAGATATCATTTAATGTATCGATTGCTTCTTTGTCTAATATTAATTCCGACATTCTTTCTAAATCATCTAATTGCTCTAAGGTTCTAACACCAACTACAACAGACGATACTGCTGGATTTGCAAGTACCCAAGCCCCTGCTACATTGGCTGGTTTTTCTCCAATTTCTGCACAGAATTTATTAAATTTCGCAATGGCATTATCTTCTTCATAGCTAATATTATATTCTCCAGCAACTTGATTTGTTCTAAATCCAGCCGTTGCAGATGTTTTACCAGTCAACAATCCACCTGCCAATGGCATATATGGCAATAATCCAATGCCATATTCCATTGCTGCCGGAATCACTTCCATTTCAGGATATCTACAAAGTAAATTATACATAGTTTGTTCAGAAACGATTCCAATATTTCCTCTTTGCATAGCTGCACTTTGGAATTTAGCTAATCCCCATCCTGGGAAATTACTTGTTCCAATATATGTAGTATAATCTCTGTCAATTAATTTTTCCATTCCATTCCAAAATTCTTCCACCGTCACTCTTCTATCAATATGATGGGCTTGATATAAATCTACATGATCTGTTTGCAATCTTTTCAAAGAGGCTTCCATGTCTCTCTTTAGTTGATATGCTGAAGTGCCATAACCTTCATTTGCAGGCGCTACATCCATATGCATACTCTCATAACTTTTCGACGCAAGAATCACTCGGTTTCTTTTACCACTTTGTGCAAACCAATTACCGATTACTTCTTCTGTTCTTCCTTTTGGAGAACCATACACATTTGCTGTGTCAAAGAAATTAATCCCCATATCTAAAGCCTTATCCATAATTTTAAATGCTTCATCATCAGGTGTTCTATTTCCAAAATGCATAGTTCCCAAACATACTTTGCTTACTTCTAAATTACTTTTTCCCAAAAAATCATATCTCATGATGTCTCTCCCTTACTATATGTTCGCACAAGTGCATCACATTTTTATTATATTTAAGTCCAATGATTTCACTTGCTTGCAAGGATGAAGATTTATTTTCACCCTTATACTACTTAATATAAGTTACAGCCCATGAATGAACTGTAACTTATATTTCGCACTATTCTTATGACTCTATCTCTTCAATAATTTCTTCGATTTCTTCCACTTCGTCAATTTCTTCTAAATCAACTGCTTCGCATTCTTCTACAATTTCTTCCTCATCGAAAAATTCTTCTACTTCTACTTTAGCTCCACATTTCAAACAAAAACAGCTTTCTTCTGGAATACTTGCTCCACAAGTATAACAAACTGTTGTACCTTTTAATTCCCTAATTTTCAATTCCATTTCAGCAATTGCTGCTTTTGCCTCTTTTACTGTAATCACTAATTCTTGTAATTCACAGTCCACTTCATCAGCTTTATGGGCTTCAAAATACGCTTCTCCTATTTCTTTATATGCTTTGCCGAGAGCTACTTCATAAGCTGCAATTTGTGTTTTTAAATTAGCTACATCTCCTATAACTTTTGCCTTCCCAGCCACTTTTTTTCCTTTTGAGGAAATTGTTTCCCCTAATGTATCCCAAAATGCCATATGATTACCTTCCCTTTCCTACTAAGAGTTTTACATAATACAGTTGCGCAATTCTTTTTTCATACTTACTACTGTTACAGTTCGCCTTTTTTCATATTACTACTGTTACAGTTCGTCCAGTAACTAATCGCTATCTATAGTATACTCAATATTTGTTTATCTGTCATCTTTTCTTTTCATTTTCACTAAAAATTTTACATCTTTAATTACCACTTTAACAAAAGAGTGTTCTAACATCTTGCATCTATCTTTCATTTAAATATGATTGCAAAATGACAGATGCTGCAATCATATCTACTTTTTCCTTCCATTGACTTCTCGGTATCCCTTGAGATTCCATAATTTCTTCTGCCTCCACAGTAGTTAAACGTTCGTCCCAAAGGATTACTTCTAAATTCGTTCTTCGTTCAAGCATAGCCTTAAATTCTAAAGTTTTTTCGCACCTTGGTCCTTCTGTACCATCAATATTTAACGGCATCCCAAGTACAATTTTACTAACTTTATTTTCCTCGCAAATACTAGTAATTTGAGCCAATGTTTTTCTTAATTGATTTTCTTTTTCTCTCCTGATGATAGAGTGACTAGTAGCAATCATTCCCATTAAATCGCTCATAGAAACACCAACTGTTTTGGAGCCATAATCTAACCCTAATATTTTTTCCATCTATAATAACCATCACCCTCTCTTAGACTGGTAACTTTTGTTGTTCAGAATCAAGCCATCCTTTATCATTATTTCCTAATTCTATAAATTTGTAACATAAATTTCTATCGTTACACATATAACAAAAAGTACTACTGTTTAAAGTAGCACTTTTTGTATAAACGATTATTTCATTAATATCATATCAATTCTTATTCTTTTTCAAGAGCAAGTGTTCTTGTTGTAATATCACAAACTGATTCTGGACCGTAGTATTGAATTGCACCTGGATATACGTAGCTTGTTTCAACTGCCCATTGTTCTCTTTTTGATTCGAAGTATTTAAATGGTTTTCCTTCAAGTTCTACAAGAGCTTTTCTGATAACTGGTTTATCTTCTCCATGTCTTCTTTCCATGTTCATCATTTTTGTGATTGGCATACCACCGGCAACCCATTCACTAGCTG
>JAWXVD010000218.1:0-4130 GCA_044425705.1 Eubacteriales bacterium
CAAACCTTTCAATCAAAAAATTCGTTCGTTTTGAAACAGGCGAAGGTATTGAAAAGAAAGTTGATGATTTTGCAGCTGAAGTAGCAGCACAAATCGCTGGAAACTAATTTTTAGCTATATCAAAACAAAAATTTATAGATAGCTCTTGAGTGAGTTGTAAGAAGATAACCAAATTTTCACATTCTTGTCAGAGAAAGTGAAAATTTGGTTTTTGTTGTCTATAAGGGGGAAATGTAACCTTAATTATGAAAAGTTTATAATTGAGATGGAAAAATCTTTTATTTCATAGGCAAAATGTGGTATAATTCTTTAGTGAAGTAACATATTTTGAGCAATCAAAAAAGAGCAATTAGAGATAACCTCCAGTTGCTCTAAATATGATTCTTCACAATTGTACCAAACTCGCGGATGTCGTATGGGAATTGTATGTCTGCTATCTCAGGATTTTCAAGTTTTGGAAATGTGATTTTAAAAGAGAAAAATGAAAAATAATTAGCTTTTAGCATACTTTCCTAAATTTTGAACACGACAAATAAGCCTCTCAAGGAGACGGTTAAAAAATATTCAATTAGAATGGTTTAGTTTCGCATATGGTAAGTACGACCAGCGTAGTTTAGATGATTACCGCCACAGTGAGGGCAATAGTTAATATTGATCTTCCAAATAGACTGAAGGATTTCAGCAATGGTAGCATCTTGGTAAAGGGATTTAAATAATTCTTTACCAGTTAACTTGCTAATTATTTTTAAATTTGCAGATTTATAGCGATTGTTTAGAAAACCATAATACCTTATTTTTTGGAATCCAGAAGGCAGTACGTGCATAAGAAACCGCCTGATAAATTCAATATGAGAAATGGTGATGGTAACAGTGGTATCCGCTTTATAGTCCTTTGCACGAAAGGAAACTTCAGTATCTGTTACGTTCAGAATGCGACTATTACTAATGGCAATCCTATGGGTATACCGTCCAAGATAATCAATGGCATTACCAAAACCATTGAAGGTTTCTCTTGCATCAGGTATCCATTCCTTATTGTAAAGGTTATCCTTGAATTCACTCCATTCATAAGAGTTTTGAAGTTTATTGCAAGAATCTGAAAAATGAAGTTTTTCATCTAGGTACAATTGCTGTAAGTGAGCAAGAAATTTTCCGCGAAACTTTCTACCTAGAACACTTTCAGCAATAAAGAACTTTGCGTTACATTTTTTCAATTGCTTCGCCTTGGTTAAACCAGCACCTGCCACAATGCAGTGAATGTGAGGGTGAAAATTCAATTTACTGCCCCATGTGTGTAGGACTTGGATGATACCAGGTGTAGCACCAAGGTGTTTATCAGAAGTAGATAATTCTAACAAAGTTTGGGAGACACATTTGTGAAGTAATCCATACAACAAGGATTGATTGGCATATACTAATGGATTTAATTCAGCGGGAATCGTAAACACAACATGAAAGTAAGGTGCATCAATGACCTCTGATTTACGCTTGTCAATCCATAGTTCTTTTAGAACAGCTTGGCAACAAGGACAATTACGATTCTTGCAAGAATTATTGTGAGTTTCCATATGTCCACAATCATCACAGATACAAACATTCATGCCAAGAGTACCAGTTTTACACTGCATAATGCTATGAGCTGCTTTATCTTGCACTTTACTTGGTTGATACTGATTACAATAGTCATCATAGGATTTGAGAAATATTTCTTGTATTTTATACATGGCGGTCACCTACTAATGTATCAAAGGGACTGAGAGCAGAACCAACACCATTGGTAGAAAGAGACACATAGATCATGGTAGAAGACAGCGATTTATGACCTAATAAGGATTTAATTACCAGTAAATCGGTGCCATTTTCATATAAATGGGTGCCAAAGGCATGGCGGAATGAGTGGCAAGTGAAACGATGTTCCCACCCTAGCTTTTCTTCATGCTGGAAAATATGTCTAGATAGATACCAGGAGTCAATAGGTTTGTCCGATTCTTTGAATTGTTTGGGAAAAAGCCAATCCATAGGTTTGTCATAAGCAAACCAATACTGTGTCAAAATAGTAAGAGCTTGTTTAGAGAGGACAGCATAGCGAGCGGAACGATTCTTACCATGAGTGATGTGAATGCGCATATTCTTACGTTCAATATCTTGATATTTGAGATGGCACACTTCTCCAATACGAAGACCAGCTGAATAAAGCAAAACAACCATAGCTTTCACTTTCAAATCAGTTAATGTGGAGATAAAAGTAAAAACTTGATCTTTGGTCGGAACAAATGGTAAAAAGGTATCAAATTTACGAGAAGGGAGTTGATAAGGATCCCAAGATTTGTGAAGCACGTATATGGTGAAAAAGCGAAGTTGAGAAATAACTGCATTTATGGTGCGATCAGAAAGGGAACGTTGTTGTTGTACCCAAAAAATATATTGACGGAGTTCTGCCCAAGAAATATCCATAGGATCTTTGTGTAGAACAGTGGTAAGATAATTTAAATAAGAATTAATATAAGTAGCATAGGATTTTTTAGTATGGTCAGTAAGCCCACGAAGAGATATCATCTCTTTATAAGAATCTAAATATTGTTGCATGAAAATAACCTCCAAAATGAAATGTTTATCAGTGACATGAGATAAAACATACTTCTGGTGGAGGTCTGATATAAAAAATAAATATGAAAAAATAAAAATTATAATTGTTGAGTTCGAAATAACATGATAATATATGCATAGTAGTAGGGTTTGTTGTATATATGATTGTTTTTGTGTGAGAACTTAACAATATAATATATAAACAAAAACTGCTACTATTTTTTTGAAATAAATTAGATAAATTTAGAAAAGAAAGAAAATGTAGCGAAAATCAGTACCTAGGCTAGCCATCGCGGTAGCGATTTGGTACAATTGTCTGTAGAGTTGTGCTTAATAGGCTCTCAGAATCTTTGATATTTAGATTCATGAGAAGATTTATTCTTACAACTAACGTTATGAAAAAGGAGATAATATATTATGAGTAAAAAAGAAGAAGCTGCTGTTGATAACCGTAGCAAAAGTCAAATAAAAAGAGAAGCTCGCCAAAAAGAGGTTCTAGCTGCAAAGAAAGCTGCAAAAAAACGTAAAACAATAGGATATATGATTGCATTTGTATTGATCGCATTGATAGCTGTCGCTATCGGATTTACTATTTATAATACAGTTAATACAACTGTTGCAAGTGATGATTATAGTGCACAAATAACAGATGACGGATTTATTCAAGATGTAGATGTAGCATCCTATATTTCTACTATTGACTTTAACAATATTGTAGTGCCTCTAGCGGATATTGAATATGCAGATGATTTAGTGGAAGCCGACATTCAAACACAATTAGACACATACCCTACTTTAAATACTGATATGACTAGAGTTGCTGCTGACGGTGATACTATTAACTTAGACTACGTAGGTACCATTGATGGTGTTGAATTTGATGGTGGCTCTACAGAAGGTGCTGGCTCTGATTTAGTTCTCGGCTCAGATACTTTCATTGATGATTTTGAAGATCAATTAATTGGTTCTATTCCAGGTTCTACAAAAACAGTTGTAGTTACATTCCCAGAAGATTATTCATCTGAAGATTTAGCTGGAAAAGAAGCCGAATTTACCGTAACTGTAAATGGTATTTATGATGAATCTGTATTTAATGATACTTTTGTTCAAACTTATTTGTCTGCTTACGCTGACAGTGCTGAAGGATATCGCACTTATTTGAAAGAAACAAACTATGCCACAAATTTAGAAAATTATGTGATACAATTAATAGTTGATGGTTCTAGTGCCTCTTCTTATCCAAAAGATTATATTAATTATGTAAAAGCACTACAGAAATTTTCTGATTATTCTTCCTATGAATCAATGAATGAAATGTATTCTGCTTATTTAGGTTATGAAATGTACTCTAAATTTTCTGAATATACAGGCTTATCAAATAATGATTATGAAGCTTCCTTAACAGAAACTGCACAAACTCGCTTCTGTACAGATGCTGCTTACCAATATATTTACACCCAACTTGGTCTCTCTATCACAGATGAACAATACGAGACTTTCTGCACGAATGTTGGAGAAGATGCTGAAGCAACTTATGGAAAAGG
>JAWXVD010000048.1:0-22603 GCA_044425705.1 Eubacteriales bacterium
AATATTTTTCGTTTACTGAGTGGCACACTGACTCCATTAAAGGTCAATTCCTTCACTTTGACGATACAAGAATCCATCATAGGATCAATTCTCACACATTGTACATCACCACCAACTTCTAAAGTACATGTAACCATGCTTTCGCTCATATAAGCATCTTTCACAAAATAGGATTGTTCTTCTGAAAAACCATTTCCTCTGTCTTCATAAATCTGCACTCGCTCTTTGCCTTCAGCTTGCTCAAATTTAGTAATCCATTTTTCTGGTGCAAACATTTTATATCCAATTACATTTCTGATTTCTGGCATAGATAAACGTTTTCCTGTAACATGTTTTTGAAAGATTAATTCATGCTCCCGATAAGTTTCTATATCTTCTTCTGTAATACCCAATTCTTCCATAATAAAGTCAAAATTCATACGATTTCGCTTTTCATTTTCTAATAGATAACAATAAATAGAACGGAACACAATCTCTTTTGTTTCGATGATTTTTTCAAAAGTCCATTCATAATCAATAACTGTCCAGTTATCTCCCTGTACTAGAATATTAGAAAATATCAAATCATAGTCTGCAACCTGCATATCGCTGTGATAGTCTATTCTTCTTACATATTCTCGCAACAATTCCTGAAAACCATCCACATCATTCTTATTGATATATTGATCCAATATCTCTGCTAGCGTAACGCCTTCTACATATTCAAACTCTACATGGGCACATCTATTTTCTTCAATATAAGTACAAGTGTTAATAGATAATTTTCCACCTTCATATCTTTTTTGTAATTTTTTTCCTGAAGTCGCAACTTGAATCATGTGATTATTTGCTTCTGTTGATAGACCGTATTTCTTTACTGTTTTTTTATCATTTACTTCTATAATCTCTGTTTTAATTCCATATTCAACAGCTCTATCATTAGAGAATCTAGCATATACCACCTGTGGTTCTTCCCCGATAATAGCCATATAGGAATTTGAGTAAAAAGGAAACATGCCTTCCCGAATCATTCCATCGAAGACATTTTTTTCGTCAAATAAAACCATTCTATCTCGATCAAAATTCCGTGCATTATCAGACAATTCTCCTACCTTTGGTAAATATTTGTCTGAATAGACCATTTTCATAAATTTATAATCAGGGTATGGGTAATAGAAGGCATATTGATTTTCTCCAGTTGCTTGAAAGATATTTTCCAATCCTTTTCTAGAAAAAGTGCGAACGCCTCCGCCATCTGGGTAATCCTCTAAACTGCTGAAAAAAGTGCCAAGGTGATCTTCTTTACAACCTGCCCAATATTTCAAACCATATTTATTTTCAATGGCAATAGCAATTTTACCGCCTTTGCCACAATGTTTCTTAATAATTTTCAGAAAATCCTCAAATGGTGTATCCCCACCAATATAACTTTGTCCATATTCAAACACACCAATGAGACATATATAATCAAAATCTGTTGGCAAATCAGGCTCTATATCTTGAAAGTTTCCTACATGAATCGTTATATTATCACATTCACAATGACGATGGGCATTGATGCTACTTCTTTTTTTAGACAAATCGATACAAGTTACACTGCCAGCCTTTGCTGATAACGCACCCGTAATAGCACCACAACCACTACCTACTTCTAATACTTTCATGGATTTATTAATAGGTAGCCAGTTTACAATGTTTTCTCTTAAGGTAGACAAGTGATATAGAATCGGCCAACTTTTTCTTTCCTCAATAATTTGTGGAAATTCAACTGGATCATATTTTTTCACAATTTCTAACAATTCATCTTCTACAGTTCCATCACAATAAAAATCCTGTCCCGGATAATGGGTCAAATCTAATGTGATTTTACCAATTTTTTCTATCATAAAATAACCATCACTTTCTTAAAATCTGACAATTCCATCTTCTATGAGGCAAATTGCCCATTGAAAGATCTTGTTTTGCAATCTATCTTTTAGTTACAGTTCACAAGCCCGTAGCATTATTCCACTACAACCTTTGCATTCAAATCGTAGTACCCAACTGTATTTTTATCTGACACTACGGTGATATTTAATACGTCATACAGACGATGGTATACTTCGAATTTATCACCTTCATATCCAGTCACTCCAAAAGAAATCAAATATTCTCCGCCCTGCAAGTCAAGTTTTTGTGTAAATGTTATGTTTTTACGTTCTCCAGCTTGTACTGATTTTAAAAATGCCTTTTCAATCATGGTATTAGTTCCTGTAATTTCTGTTCCATGAATATTTTTAATGGTAAAAGCAAAAATCGGTGCTGGAATAGGCTCTTTGATATCTACTTCCATGTGGAGGGTAAATTCTTCGCCCTTAATAATTGCTGAAGTTTTCGTGCCTTTATTATCTGTAATATAATAATTAGAAATAATCGCTGCTTTTGTTCCATATTCTACTAAATTTGGATTCACTGCCATTGCCGTCTTATCTACATTAGCTGCTGCCAAGGCGTTGATTTCTGGACTTTCTAATAAACTATCTTCTTCCTCAGGAATAGCATACTGTCCCACCAAAACTTGTTTGTATGCATCAATCATTTCTTTTGGGGAACCTTCTCCTAATTTAGCTCCTTGATTTAATAAAATAACTCTGTCACAATATTTAGCGATAGAGCTTAAATCATGGCTAACAAAAAGTATTGTTTTTCCCATTTCTTTGAACTCTTCAAACTTATGGTAACATTTTGCTTGAAAAAACACATCTCCTACAGAAAGTGCTTCATCTACAATCAAAATTTCAGGCTCAATATTAATAGCTACAGCAAACGCAAGCCGTACAAACATACCACTGGAATATGTTTTCACTGGTTGATATACATAGTCTCCAATATCTGCAAAATCAAGAATATCTTGCAGTTTCGCTGTGATTTCCGCTTCTGAAAAACCAATCATAGTTCCATTTAGATAGATATTTTCAATTCCATTATATTCCATATTGAACCCAGCACCTAATTCTAGCAAAGCAGAAATACGTCCAATTACATTCATACTTCCTTTTGTAGGATTCAATACTCCTGTAATAATTTTAAGAATCGTAGACTTTCCAGAACCATTGGTTCCGATAATGCCTACTGTTTCCCCTTGATAAATATTGATATCTACATTTCTCAATGCATAATGCTCTTTATGTTTTTTACCTCTTGAAAGCCCTAATGCTTCTTTCATTCGATCAGAAGGTTTATCATATAATTTATAAATTTTGTCAATACCTGCTGCCTCAATGGCTAACTTTTTTTTCCCCATTTGCGTTACTCTATTCTTTCTTAATTTAGTATTACAGTTCATAAACACTATATAATCATGCATAGTACTCTTTGAACAATAGCAATTAATATTCCGTTCCCTACATCACATCTGCAAAGTGAGTCTTCAATCGTTTAAATAAAATTGCTCCGATTACAAAAATGACAACTGTAATAATCCAAAAATACATAGTGGAATAAAAATCTTCAAAAAACCATTGATGATCATAAATAGAAGTACGATATCCATTTACAATATAAACAAGCGGATTCATTTTAATAAATAATTCAGCTGTATCTCCTAACAATTGAATATCCCAGAGAATCGGCGTCGCCCACATGCCGATTTGTAATACAATTCCAACAATTTGTTGTAAATCTTTAAAAAACACCACAATAGCACAAGTTGAATAACTAATGGCTAATACTAAAACAAACAAACAAAAACTATAGTAAAATAATTGTATCGTATATACGCTTGGATAGTATCCATAACAGCTTCCTACAATCAATAAAATACAAACAAAAAATACATGAATAAATGTAGCTGCAATAATTTTAATAATCGGTAAAATACTAATTTTGAATACTACTTTTTTTACTAAATAATTATATTCGATTAATGCTGTCATCCCACTGGTTAAGGCTTCACTAAAATAAAACCAAGGCACCAAACCTGCTGTCAAAAACAATACATATGGCACTTCAATCCCACCTGCTATCATTTGACTTCTAGTTTGAAAAATCTTATCAAATACAATATAATACATTCCCACTGTTACCACTGGTTGAATCATAGCCCATACTGCACCTAAATAAGAACCTGCATATCGTTTCTTAAAATCATTCTTAGCTAACTTCCAAATCAATCTTCTACTTTGATACAATTCCTTGGGTAGTATCATGATTTTATCGTAAAATACTGCAAAAACAACAATAGCGACCAAAATGATAATACAAGCAATTACTTTTTTCATCAGCTCTTCTTCTGGATTGGCTAAGGGATTGTGATGAAAGGCAATACGCATTGCCATCAGCAACATGATGACTGTAAAGATTGAAATCCCACCTACTCTTGTTATTTGCAATTTTTTTTGTTTTTTCTTACTTTTTATCTTAATTCTTTTCTTGACTGGCATATCAATTTTATACCATTCCTTTCAAGTTACTTATAAAACGAAATTCCTGACCAATTTTTATCTTTTTCAGATAATGTCAATTCCATATCTTCTGGAATAGGCCACTGAATTCCAATTTCTGGATCGCTCCATAACAGACCACCCTCATCGTTAGGGTGATAAAAATCTGTACATTTATATGCGAATTCCGCATAATCAGATAGCACTACAAATCCATGGGCAAAGTTTTTAGGAATAAAAAATTGCTTTTTATTTTCTGCACTTAATAATACCCCGTGCCACTGTCCGAAAGTAGGGGAATCCTTTCTCAAATCTACGGCTACATCAAATACCTCTCCGCTGACAACTCGCACTAATTTATCTTGTGGAAACTGAATTTGAAAATGAAGACCTCTCAATACACCTTTAATCGATGATGATTGATTATCTTGTACAAAAATTTGATCAATGCCAGCTGCCTTATAATCATTATAATTATAAGTTTCCATAAAATATCCTCTAGGATCTCCAAATACTGCTGGTGTTACTACTTTTAATCCCTCTATATGGCATGTTTCTACTGTTATCTTACCCACGACATTCCTCCCAATACACTATTTCTATTCTAACCTCCGCCACTACAAGTGAAAAAATCTCATTTTCAACCTATAGTCCGTTTGCTACTTCTACTAAATATTTTCCATAATCAGTTTTCATCAATGGCTCTGCTAATTCTAATAGCTGTTCCTTTGTAATAAATCCTCTTTTATAAGCAATTTCTTCGATGCAAGAAATATATAAACCTTGCCTCTTTTGGAAAGCTGCCACAAAATCTGCTGCCTCTAATAAGGAATCATGGCTTCCTGTGTCTAACCAAGCAAACCCTCTACCTAATGTTTCAACGGAAAGTGTTCCTCTACTTAGATATTCATTGTTGATAGATGTAATTTCAATTTCTCCTCTTGCTGAAGGTTTTACATTTTTTGCAATTTCTACTACATCATTGTCATAAAAGTACAGTCCCGGAACTGCATAATTGCTTTTTGGATGTTCTGGTTTCTCTTCGATAGAAAGCGCCTTTCCATTTTCATCAAACTCTACTACACCATATTCTCTGGGATCTCTTACATAATATCCAAAAATAGTAGCTCCTTTTTCTTTGGCTGCTACTGATTTTAAAACTTTCGAAAAACTTTGTCCGTAAAAAATATTATCCCCTAATACTAGCGCTACACTATCTGCCCCAATAAAATCTGCACCAATAATAAAAGCATCCGCCAATCCTCTTGGATATTCTTGTACTGCATATTCGATAGAAAGACCTAATTGCTCTCCTGTACCAAACAATTCTTCAAACACTACTACGTCTCTCGGTGTGGAAATAATTAAGATTTCACGAATTCCTGCCAACATCAATGTTGACATAGGATAGTAAATCATCGGCTTATCGTATACCGGCATAATTTGTTTTGAAATGGCTTTTGTCAATGGGTATAATCTCGTCCCACTTCCCCCTGCTAAAATAATTCCTTTCATGAAAAACCTCCTTTTATTGTAACAGCAAGAAAGAAAGCTTATCCAAGCAGATAACCTTTCTCTTCTATTGTTACAGTTCACACATGACCTGTAACAATACAAAAATCCATTGAAAATTGCCTACGGCAATGGGATTTTTGTATGTATCAATCATTTTCATACGTACCATACAGTAAATGTATGGTACTGCGTGAACAGTAACTTTCTCTTACATGTTTATTTTCCTTCATACATATCATCATAATATTTTTGATAATTCCCACTGGTAACATGTTCCATCCACTCTGCATTCTCAAAGAACCAAGCAATGGTAAGTTTGATGCCTTCTTTAAACATAGTTTCTGGTTCCCAGCCAATTTCAGCTTTAATCTTATCTGGAGCAATAGCATATCTTCTATCATGGCCTTTTCTATCTTCCACATAAGTAATTAAATCTGTTGAAACAAGAGCTTTTCTCACATCACCATCTGGCAACATCTCTTGTAATGTCTCTAAAATAATATTGATGATTTCAATATTTTGTTTTTCATTATGTCCACCAATATTATAGGTTTCAAACAATCTTCCTTTTTCCTGTACCATATCGATTGCTTTTGCATGGTCTGCAACATATAACCAATCACGGACATTTTTTCCATCACCATACACTGGTAATTTCTTACCTTGTAGCGCATTGTTAATAATCAATGGAATCAACTTCTCTGGAAATTGATATGGTCCATAGTTATTCGAACAGTTGGTAATATTCGCTGGAAATTTATACGTATCCATATAAGATTTTACAAGCATGTCCGAAGATGCTTTACTTGCCGAATATGGGCTATGTGGATCATAAGGGGTGGTTTCATAGAAATATTCTCCCTCTTCTTCCAAAGAACCATACACTTCATCTGTGGATACATGTAAGAATTTTTTTCCTTCTTTAAATGAGCCATCTTCTAATTCCCAAGCATTCTTTGCACAGTTCAACATCACTAAAGTTCCTAGTACATTGGTTTGTACGAATACTTCTGGATTCTTAATACTTCTATCTACATGACTTTCTGCCGCAAAATGAACCACTCTATCAATATCATTTTCTGCAAAAATCTTTCCGATTGCCTCTTTATCACAAATATCAGCACGTACAAATGTATAATTTTCTC
This sequence comes from Eubacteriales bacterium, assembly GCA_044425705.1. Taxonomy (GTDB): domain Bacteria; phylum Bacillota; class Clostridia; order Lachnospirales; family Lachnospiraceae; genus JAWXVD01. The sequence continues at coordinate 7,061 of JAWXVD010000048.1, forward strand.
TATCTTGTACCTCTTCTAAATTCTCTAAATTACCTGCATATGTCAATGCATCCACATTAATAATACGAATTTCATTATCATATTTCCGAAACATATAATGAATATAATTTGAGCCAATAAATCCTGCTCCTCCTGTAACTAAATAAGTTCTCATGCTCGTCCTCACGCCTCCAAATTTCATAGATAATATATTTTACCACACATTCCAAACTTTGTATATATGATATCCGCCTATCAATTCTTCTCGTTACTTTTCACGGCTACGCCGTAAAAAGTAACGGACGCATGCCCATTTGAATTTGCCTACGGCGAGGGGCATGCTAATTGACTCTCGTAATCGTTCTCTCCACACAAATCAGCGGAGTGATTTGTGTGGGCCTGAAAAGTAACAACTATTCAGCCATAGGCTGAAAGTTACAAGATTATGCACACAAATTGCTAAAAAGAAGCAATTTGGCGCTGTCTACTCGGGTTTTTATACAAAAATACATATAAAAACACCTCGCGTTCATGTAAGGCTGAACTGTTACTCCTCAATCACCAAGTGCAAAAAAACAGTAGATGGTATCCAGTTGTGGGGTGTATAAAAACGCTGGCACTTACGTTTGGTATTTTCAAACGTTAGTACCACTGCGTTTTTAATCAAGTGAAAACGTCCCCTCAACTGGATACCATCTACTGTTTTGCCATCTTAGACTTAGTATCCAAGATAACTAATATTTAAATCTACGTTGCCACTGATACCTGTTACACTACCGCTCTTAGAGTACTGCCATAAATCGTATTTTCCTCCGTAAGTTGGTGTAGTTGCATATTGGGCTAACCAAATCTTATAACTACTTAATGAACTTGCATCCATCATAGTTTCTAACCAGTTTTTATTGGCATAAACACCTGCTGTATAACCACTATTTTTAATAGTTTCACAGTAAGCCTTGATTACGCTAGTTCTAGTAGATGAACTGATGCTGTCGGCACGCCCACCACTAGCTTCCACATCAAGGAATACTGGATAAGAAATAGCATAATTTTTGATTAATGAAATAGTCATAGATGCTTCTTCAATAGCTTCTGTTTCATTGATAGCCTGACTGAAGAAATACACTCCTACCTTTAATCCTGCATTAATCGCTCCTTGAATATTGGTTTTAAACATTGGATCTTCAATCAATCCTCCACTTGTAGAACCACGATATCCACAACGAATAATAACATAAGACACTCCTGAATTTTTTACAGATGTCCAATCTATGGTACCATTCCATTTAGATACATCAATACCTGATGTTCCTGAACTTACATTTAAAGAACCATCGCTAGCAAAGGTATATTGTGCGCCTTGAATGACTTGTTCACCTGTGACTTTATTTCCATCACTATCAAAGAAATATGTTTTTCCATCAATCACTTGCCAGCCTGTGTATTTATATGAACCAGTAGTAGATTTCATGTAGAATGTATCATATAAATAGTAATCTGCGTATTTCGCTTCGCAATAATTGCCATCGCTATCTTTATAATATACTTGTTCTCCATCATTATTTTTTAATAAGGATGTTGTATCAGAACTTGCGCTGCTAGTTACTGTGACTGCACAAGTTGCCGTTTTTGACCCATCTGTAGTTGTCACTGTAATGGTTGCTGTTCCTGTTGCTACACCCGTTACCACACCCGTTGCACTAACTGAGGCTACTGATGTACTGCTAGAACTCCATGTGACACTAGTGTCTGTAGCTGTTGTTGGTGCTATAGTAGCTGTTAAAGTACTAGTTCCACCTACCGCTACCGATAAACTGCTACTACTTAAGGTTACTCCTGTTACACTAACTGTTGCCGCCGTTACTGTCACGGTACAAGTTGCTGTTTTTGACCCATCTGAGGTTGTTGCCGTAATGGTTGCTGTTCCTGCTGCTACACCTGTTACCGCACCTGATGAGCTAACTGTTGCTACCGATGTACTACTAGAGCTCCATGTCACACCAGTGTTAGTTGCATTACTTGGCTCAATTGTTGGCGTTAACGTACTTGTTCCATCTACCGCTAATGATACGCTACTACTGCTTAAGGTAACTCCCGTTACACTAACATTTGCTGCAGTTACTGTCACTTCACAGGTTGCTGTTTTATTTCCATCTGTCGTGGTTGCTGTAATCGTGGCTTTCCCTGCTGCTATTGCTGTTACAGTACCACCACTTACACTTGCTACTGCCTCATCGCTAGAACTCCACGAAACACTAGAATTCGTAGCCCCACTAGGACTTACTGTTGTTGTTAACGTACTTGTTTTTCCCACATCCAACGACAGCGTATTACTACTTAAAGATACACTTGTAACTGCCACTGTAGTATCTTCTACTGCACTTACCGTTACTGTACAAGTTGCTGTTACACTTCCCTCCTCAGTAGTTACTGTAATAGTTGCTGTTCCTGCCGAATTTGCAGTCACCACGCCATTACTCACACTTGCGATAGTGCTATCACTAGTCGTCCATTCAACATTTTTATTGGTTGCATTATCTGGTGATACTGTTGCTGTCAAAGTACTTGTTCCACCTACTGTTAATGCTAATGAAGTATCACTTAACGACACCCCCGTTACAGGTATTGATGACAATTTCAAAAATGTTAATAATGAGGTCAAACTAGGATCACTAATGGTACTTTTATCAATTACTGTATATGTATCTGATGATGTAATCAACGTTTGTGTAGATTCCACCCAGGTAACTGTATCTGTTAACGTAGATTCTACATCTGTTCCTACCTGTGTATCCTCTACACTAGTATCCACTTGGCTTTCATCTAAGATCTCATCTGTTACGTCAATCACTTCATAATCCGCTGTTTCTTTAATGGTAACCGTTTCTGCATCCAAGCTGTAAATCATATCTTCCATACCCACTACTTCAGATAATTCAACTGTTACTTTACCCGATTCCATATCCGACAAATAAATAATACCATCTTCATCTTCATCTGTTGCCGTAATGGTAGTGTCATCTTCATAAGTAATGGTCACTTCAAAAGGCACGTTTGCTATTAATTTGCTAGTCTTATCATTAACAAACTTAATCTTCAAATCCTTTACTACGGAAGTCAATGTCATGGCAAGATACACATCGCCACTATACTCTTCTTCCTCATAATCTGTACTTTCATATCCAACAGCTATCACACCTGCACTTGCTAATTTTTCATCTGCAACAGCTAATAATGTATCTTCTCCTATGACTCCAAAACTAGCCAACTGTTCTCCAATTGGAGCAAAAGCCGCCACCTGCATATCTGCTGCCTTGGCACTGGTATAAATACTCACCGTTAAGATAGCCACCACCAATACAATCGCACCTGTAGCCGCCACAATTTTATCCATGGTACCAAATCGACTAAAAAATCCACCTTTTCGTTTCTTAGAATTTCTCCTCTTGACTGGCTCAGCATCTTCTTCCTCTAACAAAGATTCTTCTGCATCCATATCTATGTATTCAATACCATCCTCTTCAAAATCATCTAAATTAATTTCTGTTAACTCCAGTTCTTGTAAATCAGATGCTTCTTCATAGAATTCAGCCGCTCCATCAGCATCACCTCTTTCTAAGTTTAGTTCTGATACATCCAATTCTTCCAAATCTAACTCTTCTAGCTCTAATTCTTCCGATTCCAATGAATCTAGCTCTAATTCTTCTGACTCTAATTCTTCTGGCTCGATTTCCTTCATGTCCATCTCATCCAAATTAAAAAAATCTAAATCTTGTTCCTGTTCATCCTGGTCTAAATGGTGTTTCTTCCTAAAAAAATTCATCATTATATGTTGCCCGTAGGCATCCTCCTAATATATTATGTATATGCAAATTCTGTATGCCACAGAATTCCCCCACACATTATTGACTGTATCAGTTACCTAAACTTTGTAACATTTTTGTAACATTATAACATGAGTTACCATTTTTTACAACACCTAGAAGTTTCCATAATATGTCAATCAAAATGTAACATCCGTATGCCCAGTGTAATCGTTCTCTCCTTAACTCACGTAGTGAGTTAGATTAAATCAGCGGAGTGATTTGTACGGGCGTGAAATATAACAATATACGTTACTTTTTTACGAATTTTGTCGATTGATTAAACTTGTCATCCATCACAAATTATGACAAGCTTAATTAATAAGTAAAAACGGGAGGGACTTACCATGATATACATGCATTATTGTAAAAACTGTGATAGACTTCACATGCTAAACGGACATAAGCTAGCTTGTCCGCGTTGTCGGCTAGCATTAACTGAATTACGTATCCCCTATATGGATTATGTAAATTTATCTTTTGAAGAACGCCAACGATTTCAAGAGCATTGCCGAAACGAAGAAGAATTAAAGGCAATGAGCACCACTTACCGTATGTACAAATATAGTAAATGGTATCGGGAATCTCAAGAAACAGGCATCGTAAATGAAGCACGTATGCCGATTTCTCCCCCTATTACATAAATGCGCAACTCTCAACCTATAGACAAATAGTAACTATAAATTATAAACCATCACTCCTAATAAAATCAGACAAATTCCTATGATTTTTTTACGAGACAGCTTTTCTTTAAAATAAAAATAACTTAAAATCGGTACCAAAATATATCCAATAGATTCAATCAACGGAATGACAAGAAAATTCTCAATTCCACGATAAGCTAAAATCGTTAAAAAGACCGAACCAAACATCATTGCATATCCAGATATCACATATACATTTGCATATTCTCTTATCCAATTCTCATACTCTTTCATTGCTCCTTTTTTCAGTAAAATCTGAGAAAAGGATGCAATTGTAACAGAAATAATTCCAATCCCATAATATATGTTAAAATCTATCATCATTCACATTCCTTTTCACTATTAATCACCATCGTGCCTATAATCACAATCACAATTCCCAAAACCTGCATCATAGTAATGGTTTCCTTAAAAATCACTATGGCCCACACCGCTGACCACAATAAAGCCATCGCACGATTCGCGTATGCTACAGATAAATCAAATTTCTTAATCATCTGCTGCCATAACAAGGCGTACACTCCTAAAATCACAATTTCAATCCCGTAAAATACTAACAAACCTTGTATCGTATCCTGACCTGATGCAAACTTTGCCATCACGCTTGATATTGTGTATATCATAATAACAGCTTGCAATATTATAATGTCTTTTATTCTGATTCTTTTCTTCATCTGCTTAACTTCCTATCTCGTTGTTATATGATTACATTTTATATTTACACCGTGAAAAGTAATCAACATTTCATAATTTTTTCTTAAAATTTAGTTATAAGATGGACATAAAAGTTCCATAATGTTATTATCAAATTGTTATTGTCACAGATGTCCTGACGTAAAACATCTTCACTATTTTATGATACTACCATAAAAATCGAACATTTACCATGACTATATAAAATTCGTATTAGGAGGTTATGCACATGACTACTGAAACAAACAAAAAAAAGGTGAATAAACATTTAATTTTCTTTCTTGTCATTCTATTTTTATTTATTGTAGCAATCATTCGTTTATTTATTTGGAATAAAGGAGTTGCTTCTGGATATGACCCTAATGACATTACTACTGAATTCGATACGGAAGCACTAGATTATATCCAACCTTTGACGGCTTCACAATTAGAAGGTCACGAAGATGATGGTGTAACGACAATTCTAGCTTTAGGAAATAGTCCTTTCCGTGAAAATACGTATCTCATTGATGCTTTATCAGAATCCATGGATGCTACTATTTACAACGGAAGTTTTGCAAATTCTTTTCAAAGTATGAAGAATTCCACTTATAGCTCAGACTATGCTAATGATGGTGTAAGCTTATATGAGGTAGTTTCTGCCATTACTTCTAATGATTATACTACCGTAAACGAAGCTGCTTCCATAATGGGCGGTGATGCACCTGCAACAGCCAATATGTTACAAGAAATTGACTTTGCTACTATTGATATGATTACTATTATGTATGACTTAAGCGATTATATAGACTTACGTCCTGTTTATGATCCTGGGGACGACACAAATTTAGTCACTTACTCAGGTGCTTTAAAGGCATCTATTCAATTAATACAAAAAGCCTATCCATACATTCGTATTGTGGTTATGTCGATGCCTTCTTGTGGTAAAACAGTGGATGGTTTTTATGTAGATGGGGATATTTATGATTTAGGAAATGGAACTTTAACCGATTATCTCCTCTATGAAATCGATGCTTGTAGTTCTACTGGTGTTTCCATCATCGACTTATACTACGGTGTGATTCATGTAGACAATCGAGATAATTATCTATATGACGATTATTTCATTAATGAAGACGGTGCCAAACTGATTGCAGAACGATTTGCTACAGTCATTTATTAAATTTTAATACAAACTTGATAAAACAAGGGATTCCCTTAAAGAAAGGACTTATATGTGGATTGCAGATAATTGGAAAGATTACGAAGTGATTGATACTTCTACTGGTGAAAAATTAGAACGTTGGGGAGCTTACCGTTTAGTAAGACCAGATCCTCAAGTAATTTGGGATACTCCAAAAGAAAATAAAGGATGGCGTCAAAAAAATGGTCATTATCACAGAAGTGCTGCTGGTGGTGGTGAATGGGAATTTTTTGATTTACCAAAAGAGTGGAGCATCAATTATCGAGATTTGACCTTCCACTTAAAGCCCTTTAGCTTTAAACATACTGGACTCTTTCCAGAACAAGCTACTAACTGGGACTGGTTTTCTTCTTTAATTAAAAATGCTAATCGTCCTATTAAAGTATTAAACTTATTTGCTTATACTGGTGGAGCCACATTGGCGGCTGCAGCTGCCGGTGCACAAGTCACACATGTGGACGCTTCTAAAGGAATGGTGAATTGGGCAAAAGAAAATGCTGTTGCCTCAGGATTAGCCGATAAACCTATACGTTGGCTTGTTGATGACTGCGTAAAATTTGTAGAACGTGAAATTCGCCGAGGCAATAAATATGATGCTATCATTATGGATCCGCCTTCTTATGGACGTGGGCCTAAAGGCGAAATTTGGAAAATCGAAGAAAGCATTTATCCATTTATCAAATTAACTACGCAAATATTATCGGATGATGCCTTATTTTTCTTAGTTAACTCTTATACCACGGGATTACAACCCGCTGTGTTATCATATATGATTCATACCACTGTAGTTCGTAAATTTGGCGGTTCTGTAGAAGCTGACGAAGTAGGCTTGCCAGTGACACAATCTGGATTGGTACTTCCTTGTGGCGCTTCTGGGAGATGGACTGGTAGAAAATAAAACATTTTATATCTCATACAAGATTAAAATGTAATTTTCTTTGTTCTTCTTCTGTAATTGTTTGAACATTAGCGCATTTAGGGTTTATTTTTGAAGATAAATATGAAGATATGTAATATGTGTTATAAAAATTTTCTAGAATAAAGTCCATAAATATTGTTGGTGATATGGGACCATATGCAGGTATCCTACAGTCTGTATATTGTCCCAAAGTAACGTGCGATTTAGGATGATTTTTGTTTGAAACTATTTCATCTTTATTGTAATCAAATCGAATCGGAAATGGAACTATCCTTCTCTCTATTATATCACCATATAACTCATCATTCTCATAAATATCCGGCTGTTCTTGAAATAATTCCAGTTTAGGTGATGGGAACATTGCCAACCTGTGAGACACTAGTTCATCATTTTCAAATGTATATAACATTTGAATCAAGTTCCCATCAATTAGTTTCATGGTGTAATCTCGATTTTTATCCACTTCTGAATATATTATATCATAATCCAAATTTTTTAACGAAATAGAAAGATTGGTCATTGGACTCCATTCTATTTTTTTCTGCAAACCATTGCTAATAATTACTGGATAATTTTGATTAACAGACATGTTTGACTCAATTAATATTCGTATAATGCCTTCAATCTCTCTCTTAACTGATTGTATATTATTCATTGCTTAATATTCCTCTAAGTTGAGACAAAATATTTTCTGGTATATCTTCTTTATACATTGTTCCATTATTTATATCTTTTAATATTTGTTCAAGTCCACTAACTGCTTTTTCAATCTTTTCTTCTTCAAATTTTGACTTATCTCGGTGAATTATATTTAAAGTTTCTCGAATCTTTTTATTCGGATAAGTAAAACTCAATTTGAAACCATTATCTTTGATTTTATTATATTCATTTACTAAATCTTGCATTTCATCACCTACACCGATTACCCTAATCCATGCTTTGCTTCTAGTGATTGCTGTAAACAAAATATTTCTGCTTCTAGCAGATGCATAATTGGTTGCACAATATTGTCCATCAACAACATAAACCATTGCAGCTTCATTGCCTTTTGCTCTAAAAATGCTAGTAAAAGTAATAGATTCATCTAAAAAAAACTGATCTGGCGAAGTAGTCACACCCGCCAAATGACTATTTATTCCCACTTCTGCCAACGCTGCTCTCATAATTCCAACTCTTCTTTTAGTCCAATAAGGATTTGTATGAATCACCAAAATATCTTTATATTCTAATTGATCTATCTCCAAATTTTTCTTAATACATTTTGCTAGAAATAGTGCTTGTTTCTTCTCCGTATCAACAGTTTTAAATTGAATTAAATCCTCTATTTCTGAGTGTGCTTCCAAAAATTCTGGACTACTTTGACTTGTTCTCTTCAAAACAACTTCACAATCATCCTCAAGCTTCCCCGACTCAACCTCATATCCTATATCTGTCCACAGTTTTGCATCATCAAACATTTGAACTATGTTGCCATACAAACGAAATCCCAATGCATGAGCAGTACTTAAAATTGGTCTTGAGTTCCGATAGCATACATTGAGTATAATATCCTCTCTGGCACAATTTTCTCTATTCTTTAAAACCACCCTAGGTTTTCCTTGTTTATCATTCCCAAAAATTTTTTCTGGCGATTCCATAGAATTCACTGTTAGGCTTTGCAATTCATCATAAGCATAAACTAATCTCTTCTTGTCAGGAAGAATTTCATAACACAATTTCAAAAAATCGCCGGAAAAATCCTGTGCTTCATCCACAAGTATAATATCGTACATTTTATTATATTTTACTGTGTTAACCAACACCTTTTTGCAAGCATAATTAAATGCATCGTCATAAGAAGATAACTGTTTCGCCTTGTTAAAATCTAAATATTCCTGTGCATGTACTTTGCAAAAATTATAATATAATCCTTCCTCATTATGCGATCCCCATGCATGAATAATATTAATGTTTGCCCAATTAGGTGAAGATTCTGATTGCTCATATACAAATTTTGTTATCATTTCTTCAAATTGTTGTTTCAATGAACGTGTGTTAAATGTTACCGCTATCTTTAGTTCTGGATTTGAAACATGTAAATATGCTGCCTTTAATGCCAAAACTATAGTTTTTCCTGAACCAGCCAACCCTCTGATTCTTTGTACATTATCAGATATTTCCAAGGCTGCAGACATCTGCATTTTATCAAGATTTGCCACTGTTGTTTCTAATTTTTTTAATTTCCAACCTTTGGAATTTTCAGTCTTTGCTTTTTCTCGTGATAAAATTTTTTTCATAGTACCAATAGATTGAATACATCTCATTGAAAATTCATAATATTTCTGATTTTGATTATTGATAGTCGATAAATAATTTTTTAATGATTCTTCACTATTACACATTGTAAAACCATCATAGTCTTGTTTTGCTTGCTGCATTGAATTTGGTGCATATGTTATAACATCTAATTGCACTAACAAATTCCCTCTTTTTGTCAAGTTTTTCTCTTTTGCTAATCTTGATAAAAGTGCTGAATAAACATCTTCTTGTTCATCTTCAAAATTTTGTTCAACTACACCATCATAAAAAATAAAAGCTATTACACCATATTCTTCAGTAATTAAAAGTGCATCTACAGTAACTTTATTATCAGCTGTCGGTAATATTGGATATCCCAAAAATAAATTCCCAGTTATTGTTTTTTCTTTTTCAAAAAACCTGATTAATTTTTCACTTAATATGGAATTTCCAATTTGTCCCCTTATAATATTTACCATTTTTCATCACCTCAAATTATTTGCTCATTTTCATCCAAGTGAATAATAAGCTATCACTAACTTAAACCCAAATTAATCAATTGGCTCAATAGGCACTTCCACATTCACACATTGATACACTAAATAATTACTAGTTTCCCCCACCAAGAGCAAATTGTTCTTTTCTGTATCGCCATCTAATGGTCTATCTTTTTCTAAAATAATATAATTACAAGCATACTCCTCTGCTGTGGTTACCAAAGTTTCCACATCAACGATATCTTCTGTCATCATAATATGGAGTTCATGATCACCCCATTCCCATCCATTTACCAACACTTCCCTACCATATAACATTTGAATATCCGTAGAGTACTGGCGTACATAATGAATCATATCATCTGGAAAAATGGCCCAAATTCTATCTTCTCCTTCTTGTGGCATAATCATATCACAAACATCCACCACTTCTTGTGGGATTTGATATAAATTTTCTGCCTCAGTGATATACACGCTACTGTATACATATTTTCCACTAATCACCACAATTACTAAAGTGATAAGCAATCCTACTTTTGTATGTTTTCCCATGATCCTTACTGCGCTATAGGCAATCACAACTGTGCTTGGCAAAAGCCAGAGAATTCTATAATAAGTCTCGCTATCTAACAAGGTGTATCCCCAATAAAATAGCGGGATAAAAAATAAAATCTGAATACATCCTGCTCCATATACGAACAAGTACCTAGTGACTTTGTTTTCTTCCACAAACCAAAGATAAACAAGTGCCGCTACAAATATTATTGAATAATACCCTACACCACTATAGGCTTTAAAAATTTCAAATAATGCTACCATAAATAATCATTCCTCCACTCACCCTACACCGTAATATAAATCAATCCATATGCTACACAAGGAAGACAAGTTAATGCTAATTTTAACAAAATCCAGAAGTCTTTTTTCATAATAGCAAGTATGAGACCTATGATACCGATCAAAATTGGAATCAGCACCACACTAGCCGTGGTACAAAGTGTAGCCACCATATTAATCAAAAACAAGAAAATCCACATACCAATAAATTTCTTTTCTGTTTTTTTCTTCTCTGTTTCGCCAATCCAATATAATACCATAAAAAGTAATGGCAATATGAAGTTGGCCATCACAGCTTTTCCTTGCCACGTTCTAGTCAAGAAAAATGTAGAATTAGTATAAATTGATACATTACCAAAAATCTGAAGCATTGCCACAATAATCATATAAATTGGCATTTTTTCTTTTTCTTTTTTTAATAACAATTTTCCAATTTCATAATACACACAGTAGGTAATCGGTATCAATACAAATTGTAAAATACTATGTGCCATAATGGTAGGATGAATATCACTCATTGCCGAAAGATAAGAAATCCAAATGGGAAATGCTGCCAATCCATGACGAATATCTACTGCTGTAGATAATCCAGTGTATGGTAAAATTCTGTACAAACGATTACTTTCATAAGTAGCTACTGACTGTACCACATAATAGGCATCATCACCATCAAAAGAAGCATAACAAAATGCCATATACAGCTGAAATCCCAGCAAAATAAAGAAAGCAATCCAATATACCTTTTCTTCAGCAGATTGGCGATGCTTACTTTTCTTTAATTTCCATGGTGTACCCTCACCTCTCTTTTGGTTCACCACTTCCCATACAATTCCTGCTATTGATAAGATAATCAAAATAGCTGTAAAGGCTGGAACAATAATTTCAAATCCAAAAGGACTATCAAAGATAATCGACGTAACCATAAACTCAAAAATTGCTAAGGTCAACACCATCCCACATATATAGGTGATTCCTATATTGCGCCTAGCAGGTTCTATAGAATTGGTTAATATAAAACCCGCACACACTGGCACAACAAATAATAATAATAGTAACATTCCAATCTGTAATATCATAAAATCTCCATCTCTCCATTCATACACCACATAAGGTTCAGAGTAAATTTTTATATCTTATTTCACATAATATTATGCCATACTTACAGATATTTGCATACCACTTTTTATTACTTTGTTACAATTTACGGTATAGCCGTAAATTTTAACCTTATCTACAAATACACTTTACCCCTTGTTTACTTGTAGATCCCCGAATCAGTCATCTCCTTCATTCACTTCTGTATCCTCAGCTTGGGTATCTTCTTCATTTACGCCAACTTCGCTTATTTGAACTTCTTCCTTTATTCCCATATCGACTGTCTGCTCTCCTTCCTCTATTCCCGCGTCGCCTGTTTGGTCTTCTTCCTTCATTCCCACATCGCTTGTCTGCTCTTCTTCATCTATTCCCACATCGCTTGTCTGCTCTCCTTCCTCTATTCCCAAATCACCTGTCTGGTCTTCTTCATCTATTCCAGCATCACCCGCCTGGTCTTCTTCGCTTATACCCTCATCTTCTGTTTGAATCATTTCTCCACTTATCTGTACACCATCAGATTGTGCATTCTCTACTTCTATTACCCCTAGCACTTCCGCACTCTCATTGCTTTCTGATATTGGATTTACAATTTCATTTGTTAGCATTGCATTTTCTTGTATATATACAATATGAGCCGCAATAATTTGTCCATCTACAAATCCACATCCTGTTCTATAGCCTTCAATTGTAGAAGTACTTTTTCCACAGCCTAAGCTATATCCAATAATACCATTTTCCATTCCACAGGATAAATAAGTATGTCCACCACAATCCCATACAATATATCCATCACAGCCATGCCCATCACCATCATAATCATGAATTGTTCCACAATCATATGTATGATATTCTGTATGGGAGGCGCAACTATCTGTATGTGATCCTTCAGAATAACATTCCGCAGTATGGGTATGATAAATTGGTACAGTATAACAGCCTCCTCCACTGACAGAACTACCAGTGTGAACATGGTAGGTTGGTTGTGTATAGCATCCACCTTTCACGCTATTACTTTCAGTATGTAATTCATTCCCATTACCATCTACATGATAATGATAATCATAAGAAATGGTTCCAGGTAATTCTTGTACACCTATTAACAATTCTTGTGGAATTGATAAAATTGCATTTTTGATTTCTTCAAAAGTAGCGTCCTCTTCAATCACAACATTTTTGGTGAGCAACGCGGACGCTATATTCTTCTTACCATTACTCACATATTGAAAAAGCACATTTAAACTTTCACCTAATTTATTTAGTTCATCCACCACATATTCTTTTAAATCAGTATGGTTTGTATTGATACTTGTTGCCACTTCTGTAAATTTCTGTTCTATATTACTGTTTAACCCTGTAAATGACGTACTCATACTGTCATCCAATGTACCAAAGGAATTATTAATCGATACCATATTATTGTCCAAATCACTTTGAATAGTCTCACCTATGGTTGTTAACGATGCATCTAAAGAATTAAATCTTATATTAATTTCTGCTAAATTGGTTTCTAAGATAAGTCCAAGGTCACTATTCATTGTTTCTAATGTGGTCAATAGTTCCGTATGATTCAGACTATCATCATCCGACATCAATTCCAATGCTTCCAGTATTGCCTCCTGCGTTTCTGTCACATTCTCATTGACTTCCTCTACAGCTTTCTGCAAAGCTTCTTGGTTTGTTGTTAAAATGTTTTGGTTACTACTTAATTGTGTATTTATTTCACCCAACAATGTAGATAATACTGTTTGTGCATCTTCTATACTTGTTATGGTATCCGTTAAACCAGCTTGAATTTCTTGTAATTCCAACGCATTTTCTTCATAATTGCTTTCTTCTTTATCCTTCAAGGATTCTAACAAATTGTAATAAGATAACATGGTTTCTTTTAATGCACTATATGATTCGTTGATTGTGGCAAAATCTGTTGTCGTACTATCAAACAATGCTTCTAGTTGTTCCTGATTATTTCCTACAGTATCCTCTAATCCTTTCAAGTATGCACTCACTTCCCCTAGCTGTTGCGCCGTATATGCATATTCACCTCCTAATTTTGTGACATATTCTTGTATTGCTTTTTCTAATGTATCCCAAGATGCTTCCATGAATTGATCAAGGTTTTGATTATAGATTGTTGTATTTTCTTGCAATGTTTCCAATAACGCTAATGCTGCTGCATCATTTGGATTATTAGCATCTAAATAGGTTATGGAATTTCCAACCTCTTCTGTAATACTCCACATAGATTCTTGTAATAAATCTATGATTTGTTTCACTCCACTCAATTGACTCATCATTGCTTCATAATCTATGATTTCTGAAGAATCTAAATCACAAAGCAAGGTTTCAATAGCTGTCATAGCATCTGAAATTTGCGCCTTTGTTGCATCAATTTGTGCTTGTAAACTTGCCTGTATCATCACTATGGACTCTTCTAGATTCTTCATTTCATTTTCCAATAAATCAGAAATGGAGTTCTTCCAGTCTGCCAACAATACATAAGAAGCATCGCTTCGGTCAATTCCACTTTCTAATGCATTCTGCATAGCATCCGAAATCATTTCTTCTATTTCCCATAAATAATTTGCCGTTGTAGGAATCAATGTATACAACTCTGTGATAATGGCTTCTTTTTCTTCCTGAGATGTATCTTCTGATTTCAATAATCCTATATACATTTCTATTTGTTCCACTTGTTCTACTGTTTCCTGATATGTTTCTTTTATTACTTTTAATTGATTTTCTGTGAAAATTTCACTACCCTCTCCGCTTTTTACCAAATCCTCATACTGGGCGATAAAGTCTCCTCCTAAGACCAGTGATTCCTTCATGGTACTCACTTCTTTTTCCATTTCTAAGAGAGCTTCTGGTGAAATATCCACCAATGATTGTACCTGTTCTTCCGTATTTCCTATTTCATCAGAGACTTGATTCAAATAGGCAGACATATTCTGCAATTCCTCTTTTATCATTTCTTTTTCTACAGTCCCATTAGATTGTGTCTTGCTTACATTAAAACATATGATACCTACACATAGTATTAATAAAACACTTATCACCACTATTAATAGTCTTTTATTTTTGGCTATTGTTTTTATTTTTTCTCTATTTACTATTTTCATATTTATCCTTTCTATTTTGCATAAATTCTTAGTTAATCGCACACGAAAAACACCTAACATTTATTCTGTTCTTTGAATAATCGTTACTATTTTTATAATTTTTTGGAAATAATACCTATGAACATAGGCATCAAAGATTTTAACTTGATTTGTTGTATATTATGATATCATAGTTATAGCATACCACATGTTTTTATACTTTGCATTAAACCTGTGGTTTAATTTTATTAATTTGTTACATTTTATGGTGTAGCCGTGAAGCAATGTCATTTAGTTAGTTTTTTAACAATCTTATGGTTAAATTTCCTTAGGGAGGTCTAACCATTTTTTATTTTTCAAAATACTAGATTCTTTCCGTTATTAGTTGGCAAGTATAT
>JAWXVD010000219.1:0-4009 GCA_044425705.1 Eubacteriales bacterium
CTTAATGAAAATGGGCGTTCCTATTTTAGGAACTAGTGCAGAAAATGTAGATGCAGCAGAAGATAGAGAATTATTTGATAAAATTCTAGAGGAATGTGAAATTCCTAGACCTACTGGTGGTACGGTATATACAGCAGAAGAAGCTAAGGAAGTAGCCAATAGACTTGGTTATCCAGTGCTTGTTCGCCCTTCTTATGTATTAGGTGGACAAGGTATGCAAATTGCGTTAACAGATGATGAAGTAGAGGAATTTATGGAAATCATCAATCGCATTGCACAAGATCATCCGATTCTAGTAGATAAGTATCTGGTGGGTAAAGAAGTGGAAGTAGATGCTGTTTGTGACGGTACAGATATCTTAATTCCAGGCATTATGGAACATATTGAACGTGCAGGTGTCCATTCGGGAGATAGTATTTCAGTATATCCAGCACAAACATTAAGTAAAAATGTAAAAGAAAAAATCGCTGAATACACAAGAAGATTAGCAAAATCTCTCCATGTAGTAGGTTTGATCAATATTCAGTTTATTGCAGTTGGAGAAGAGGTTTATGTCATCGAAGTAAATCCTCGTTCTAGCCGTACTGTACCATATATCAGTAAAGTGACAGGTATTCCAATTGTAGATTTAGCAACAGAAGTAATTATTGGAAAAACCATTTGTGACTTAGGATATGAACCAGGATTACAACCAGAAGGTGATTTTGTAGCGATTAAAATGCCAGTATTCTCTTTTGAAAAAATCAGAGGGGCAGAAATTAGCTTAGGTCCTGAAATGAAATCAACAGGTGAATGTCTCGGTATTGGAAAAACTTTCAACGAAGCTTTATACAAAGCTTTCCTTGGAGCAGGATACGATTTACCAAAACACAAAAAGATGATTCTTACTGTAAAAGATGCAGATAAAGGGGAAGCCATTGAAATTGGTAGACGTTTTGTGAAATTAGGATATACGATTTACTCTACAAGAAGCACTGCAGCAGCATTAAACGATGCAGGGGTAAAAGCATATAAGGTAAATAAGATTTCCCAAGAGTCACCTACTGTAATGGATTTATTGTTAGGACATCAAATAGATTTAGTAATCGACACACCAACACAAGGTCGTGATAAATCGAGAGATGGTTTCTTGATTCGTAGAACGGCTATTGAAACAGGTGTAAACTGTTTGACAAGTTTAGATACAGCTAGTGCATTACTCACTAGCTTAGAGCATGCTAACGATGAAGCAATGACGCTGATTGATATTGCGCAGGTGTTGGATCGTGGGAGTATGAAATAGAAGGTCAAAAGACAAGGTCAAAAGATAAGGTCAAAGGATAAGGTCAAGGTCAAAGGATAAGGTCAAGGTCAAAGGATAAGGTCAAGGTCAAAGGCAGAGGCAGAGGCACGAGAGCTTATTAATACATTTTTAGGGGCGCTTTCGCTCGATTAAAAACGTAGCAGTACTAACACTCTAAAGGACAGAGTGTAAGTGCTGACGTTTTTATACGCCCTGCAAACGTATTAATAAGCTCTCGTGCCATTTTGACTGTGAAGGAATGAGGGTGTTGTGTGAAGTGATGTTATTTTATTTTGAATATCTATAAACATAGGAATCTTTTGCAATCATTTTTTATTTGTCATTATAATAGGTGATATTGTTAAAATAGTTTAGGATTTTATTTTTAGACTTACAAAAAGATGAGAAAAGAGATATACTGAAAAGAAAAAGCACTAACTACTGGTGGCGAACCACTGTGTAAGCTGTTTTGTGCAATTTATATAATGAACGGAGAATTTTATAATGAAGAAATGGTTATTAAGAGGAGTATTTTTTATATGATTTGTGGCATTATAGTATATCAATGGAATAGAAAAGAAAATAAGTAACACTTAAGAAATTTATAAAACAAAAGTTGGTACATTATACATGGAGGAAAAATTATGATATTAAGAACAGAACGATTGATTCTTCGTCAATGGAAAAAATCTGATGTAGATAGTCTATTTAAATATGCCCAAGATCCTGATGTTGGTCCCATTGCTGGATGGCCTGCACATAAAAATATTGAAGAAAGTGCTAATGTAATTTCAAATGTATTTTGTGGCAGCGAATGCTATGCTATATGCGAAAAAGAAACAAATATTGCAATTGGAGCTGTTGAGCTAAAATTAAATGGACATACTGATATGACAACTTCAGATAATGAATGCGAGCTTGGATATTGGCTTGGTAAACCATATTGGGGCAAAGGATATATGCCAGAGGCGGTTACTGAGATTATTAGACATGCTTTTGAGGATTTAGATATGTTAACTATTTGGTGTGGTTATTATGACGGAAACGATAAATCTAAAAGAGTTCAAGAAAAAACTGGATTTATTTATCATCACACATGTAATGAAGTACCTGTACCATTGATGAATGAAACAAGAATAGGGCATACAAATTATATGACTAAAGAACATTGGAAATGCAACAATCAAAGTTACTAAAGAATATGAGAATAATCTAGAGTTCATGTGAGTTTGAATTTTTTTAAAATATGCCTGAAAAACAGTAAATTCGGTTGTTGTTTTTTGTTTATTGAATTATATTTAATGAAATTACTATTGTAGGGAGGATATTGTAATGAATAAAACTAAATTAACTTGTGTTCTTTATCATATAGCATCAGTATTGTTTTACATAACAGCTATATTAAAATTTACAAGTTCAGATAGTAGTATGGGAGCAGTATATTTATGTCTTGGTTCAGCTTTTTTGTGTTTTGGTTCTACATACTCGATAAAACTAAAAAAAGAAAATAAAGATAATACAAACTAAATTGATATAAGCAAGAACAAGAAGAAACGAATGAAGCAGCTATCTCCGATTTACTTATGTGTTTTGCTGAGTTTATGCCAGCACAAGTGTTGTCGAATTTTTTCGGCTAGTGCAAATATAAATAAAAATGAATTAAAATAACAAGCCAAAATTATAACAAATCATCAAAACTAACAAATAAATTTATATTAGTCAGAGGAGGTGCGTGTTCAAATGAAAGATGTATTTTTGTTATATGATACATGCTGTATGTATGAAATTGTATTGCTAAATTATTTTATGCAATATACAAAAGCTGATGTTTTACTGGTTTCTGTAACTGGACAGCCTATAACAACTATGGAAGGATATAAAATCGTTGTAGATGGTGCAATAGATGATGTTGATACTAGCATTGTTCGGAGCTTCATTATAACTGGTGGACATATTGACAACGTAAATACACAAAGTGTAAAAAAATTAATCTTAGACATAAAGAAAAGGGATGTTCTTATAGGTGGAATTTGTGCAGGGGTTGATTTACTAAATGATGCAGGTGTATTATCTGACTTAGAAAGCACACATTCAAAAGATGTAGATCTTATCAAGGACAATAGAGTGGTAACTGCACGAGCAAACGCCTATGTTGATTTCGCTATTGAAATTGCAAAAGAACTTAAAATGTTTACAGATGAAAAGGATTTACAAGAAACCATTAATTTTTTTAAATATCATAAACGAATGTAAAAGTTGAGTATGAGCATTTATCGGTATGGGGTATAGACTACTCTTTTAAGTAAGCTAAGAAAAGTTATCACAAAGTGACGAATTGCGCAATTTGTAGGATTATGAGTAGTAAATTATCCGAGCTTTCGTTTGATATTCATTAAGAGTATTTACATGCATACTTCTCGTTACAGTTCACACGCAATGTCATTAACTTAAAGAAGATTTCTTGATTTTAGAGGAATCTTCTTTTTTACCACTAACTCAAATTTATTTCATTTTCCCTCTTGACATGTACTTGAAAATGTGCGGCTTTTTACTGATTATTAATCAGTAAAAAGCCCTTTGGTTAAAAATTAAAACTTACTAACCACGGAGGGCGATTGTATTAAAGAAGAAATATATCGTTACTTTGGTCGTATAACTTCTGCACCATCCAAGGCTGCTTTTTATAAGCAACGGGCTAAACTTAAATGGGATGCTCTTAGAAATTTC
>JAWXVD010000049.1:0-22401 GCA_044425705.1 Eubacteriales bacterium
AGGAAATGAAAATTAGATACATTATATATATTGACATCATGGCTATCAATGATAGCTTTTTTTTATGCCTAATGAGCTAACAAAAGTTTAAAATATGCATTTAAGCATAGGTGTGAGTGGGAGTATTTATAAAGAAATACAATCCGATACATACATTTGAACACTTACTTTTAAAACATAAAAATATCATTAGGATGAAATACGACAAAGTGAAATAGTTGATTTGCAATAAAATGAACCACTCCCCCATTCGATTTCAAACAGCCTTGAACTTATCAAATGGGATATATAAAAGTGAGAAGAAAGAGAAATGTAATACAGTAATCAATCATTGGTAAAGTGATACACTTTTTGAATATTGGATATGAATAGTGCGTTTATTTGCGTGAGAAGTAAAAAAATAATACATATAGCATTCTGTGTCATGCTGTTAGTTGGTGTTAGGAAAAGCATAAATTGTTTAGAATAACACTAATAGCTTTACAGATAACACAAGGAGTAGAATGTATGAAGAGTGAATTGCAACCAATAGGAAAGAAAATCAGGCAATATAGAGAAGATGCAGATTTAAGCCAAGAAAAACTTGCAGAGCAGATTGGCAGAAGTAAAAATTATATTTCAGAAATTGAAAGAGATATCAAAACCCCCAGCGTATCTACCTTTGTAGATATCTGTAATATTTTAAATGTTTCAGCAGACAGTCTGTTGGAAGATGTTCTTCGCTGTGGATATGTGACTAGAGCTTCCGTTTTATCAGATATGATGGGAACTGTCACACCTAAAAAGCGAGAACAAATCTTAAGCATAGTTGAGATATTACTAGAGGACAAGGAAGTCTAAGCACAGCAGATCAATATACGAGGGGGATGCAAATGATAAAGATAGCCATATGTGATGATGATATACACATCACTTTTCAAATTGAGGATTTAATTCATGAATTTGAAAAGTTGAACGAGTTTGAAATAGAGGTATATTCTTCTGGTGAAGAACTCCTGCGAGGGATCAACGAACAGAATGAGAGGTATGATTTAATCTTCTTAGATGTAGAGATGGGTGTATTAAATGGGATTGATACAGCACATGAAATAAGGAAGCTGGATAAATACTGCTTGATAATTTATATTACAACATATGTTAAGTTTGCTCCAACAGCATTTGAAGTAAATGCTTTTCGCTTTTTGCCAAAACCAATTAATAAAGAGAAATTCAAAAAGTATTACAAGGCAGCTACAAATGAGATTGTGAAATCACCAAACCATTTTATGTATACGTTCAAACGAGAAAATTTCAAAATATTAATATCTGATATTATGTATTTTGAGAGTATGCAGCGACAAACATATATCTGTTTGAGTAATGGATCTCAAAAGCGTTGCTATTTGAAATTAAACGATGTGGAGAAACAGCTTGTAGACAGCGGAAGATTTTTCTATAGAATCACACAATCCTTACTGGTTAATCCTACATATGTTTATGCCTATATGCACGACAGAATTGTATTGAAAAATGGAGATGAAATGCAAATAGCAGTGAATAAGCGCGAAAAGGTAAAAGAACTTTTTTGCAAAATAAAAGGCGGTGAGATTATTGATTGAAATGCAGGATATTATTAATATTCTGATTAACATTGTGTTCACCTTAGTATCTGCTCAGATATTTTTGGATCTTTTTCTAGTGCAAAAACAAGTAAAGAATTATCGTTGGATTCCAACTATTATGATATGTTTGTGGCAGATACTAATAGCGTTATATCCATATTCATTAGCGACAAATCTGACACTTAGTATAATATTAATAACGTTTTTCGCTGTTTGCGTGTATGAGGGTAATACTGTTCTTAAGTGCAGTTTTTCTATATTGTATATTACGGTATGGATATTGGTACAATTCATTTTCATGGTTGTGGATATTGATGTGTTACATTTAACTTTATATGGCTCAATTACGTCTAAAATACTGACAGTTATATTGATAATGTTGTTCAGATATATGAAAAGAACAAGTAGAATTACTAAGTATACGAATAGGTATATATGGATTATATTAGTAACTCCGGTTACAAGTTTATTAATCACCTACGTTATATTTAACTACAATCTCAATGATATCACAACAGTAGATTTAAGGCTTTCAGCTGTATTAGTGGCGATTTTAGTTTTTACAAATGTAGTGGTTTTAAAAGTATACCAATTACTTATCAGAGAATTCGAAATAAAGAGAAATCATAATCTGCTTGAACAACAAGTTGAATTAAGGAAAGAACATAGTCAAGAGATAGAACTTATGTTAAATAATATCCGTAAAATTAATCATAATATTAAGCATAACTATCTAACCCTAAAAGGATATTTAGAGGAAAACAATATAACTGAGGCTAAACAATATTTAGAGGAAATGATTAACGAAAGTATTGGAAAAGTTAGTATTTCTGATACGGGAAATATGGCAATTGATACAATTGTTAATGCTAAATATTTGAGGATGGTAGAACATAATATATCGTTTAAACAAGATATCAATATTCCGGCAGCAATTCCATTTTTAGGTGTTGATTTAAGTATACTCATCGGAAACATTTTGGAAAATTCCATCGAGGCTAATTTACGAGTAGATGAGGACAAGCGGTATATTGAACTTTATATTACTTATGAAAATAACTACCTTATACTGACTTGTGTAAATTCTTTCAATGGACTTATTGAAAAAACACCATCTGGAATAATTCAGACAATCAAAAAAGATAAGGTCAATCATGGTCTGGGATTGGAGTCGATACAGAGTATTTGCAATAAATATAGGGGAAAATCTCATGTTGAACATTCTAATGAAACATTTACTGTAAAAGCATTATTATTCATTAATTCACTGACATAAATTATGATAATACAAATAACATGCGAATTATGACATGAAAGAAGAAAAAATGGATATATGTGATACAATTAACAAAAATTCAAAGGAGAGGTATGTATGAAGAAAATTGTAAAAAGATTTATGAGAAAAGAAAATTTGTTTAATATGCTTTCACTTAGCATAATGGCAGTAAGTGTGTATGGAGCTAATACAAGATGTGTAGCTTTTTTCCATGATATTGAAAAGCCTAAATCCTTAGAATCGTTGAAGAAATACTAATATGGAAAATTTATATTCGTGGTTGACCAGATGGTTGATTAAAAATACAAATGGTTCAGAAAAAGAATATGAAATATATAAATATGGTTTCCAATCAGCGATAGAACAATTAGTTTTTATAACCACTTGCATAGCAGTAGCATTGTTCTTAAATTCGTTAGTAACAATGCTATTGTTTTTGCTGGTTTTTTATCTGCTAAGACCATATATAGGCGGGTTTCATTTTAAGAAGTATATACATTGTTATATTTCGTCAGTGGCTGTTGCAATAGCAATTACTCAAGGATCCAAACTTATTACTACTAATCTTATGATATTTGCATTAATTGCGACACTAGTTTTACTAGTAAATGTTATATGTTCTTGTAACTCTATTGAAAAAAAAGATTATGTACATTATGTTAAAAAGGTTATATTACATTTATGCATTGTCTGGGTTTTGCTTTTGTGGTTTAACTATCATGATATGATAAGAGGGGTTAATACAATAGCTGGTACGATTATAGTAGTTTGTACAACATCCTTGCGTTTTAAAGATTTTTGTCTTATTTCCAATAATAAATAAGAAAATTGTTTTTCATAACACAATAATATATAAAATAGAGGTAGGGCTTGATTGTAAATATCAAATTATTTGCCTGATGACATTTTAACACCGTTCGTATTTATATTTACGAGTGGTGTATTTTTATGTATTCATCTGGAAGATGTTTTAAATAAGGTATTAAGTAATTCCAAATTAGAGTATCAATATTTTCTTCTTCATCACAGAGTATTGGTATTGTTTTATTAAACACAATGGGAAACAAATATAAAAGTACATGCGCTACTTTGCTTTTTGTATGTTGTGCAGTTGAGTATTGGGATCTTTTTTCTGTCAGGTGTTACAAGTTGACAATATACGTATATCCGTATATAATAAAATTGTAAATATAATAAAGATTGGGGGAAAAGGCAATGGATTTTAAGTCTGTAAAACAAGCAGCGGAAGAATGGGGGATATCGGAGAGGAGAATACAAAAACTATGTGAAGAAAATCGTATTGACGGCATAGCTAAATTTGGAAAAAGTTGGGCGATACCCCAAAATGCTAAAAAACCTGTAGACAAAAGAATTAACAATAAAGGAAATACAATATGAATAAAATATTATTACTGGAAGATGATATAAGCCTACTTGATGGATTAGATTATTCTTTAAATAAGAATGGTTTTGATGTGCATATTGTCCGTACTATCAAAGAAGCGAAATTACATTTAGGTCGAATTGAAGAATACGATTTACTTATTCTTGATGTTACATTGCCAGACGGAACTGGTTTTGAAATTTGTGAAAGAGTACGAAAACAGAATACGCAGATACCTATTATATTTCTTACTGCTTCCGATGAGGAAGTAAATATCATTCGAGGATTAGATTGTGGTGGAGATGACTATGTTACAAAACCTTTCAAGTTAGGAGAATTATGTTCTCGCATTCGTGCCTTGCTTCGTAGAGCAGGAACACTGGAGCAAGATAATAAAAGTGTATTGGAATGTGGAGATATTTTAATTGATCTACTAGGAAGTAAGGTCATCTTAAATGAAAAAATTTTAGACTTGACAAGTGCAGAATATCGCCTACTTTGTTTGTTGGTAAGAAATGCAAACCGAGTTGTTTCAAGAAAGACTATTCTTAATGACTTGTGGGATGACGCAGGGAATTTTGTTGATGATAATACCTTGTC
The DNA here is from genome assembly GCA_044425705.1 of Eubacteriales bacterium. Lineage (GTDB taxonomy): Bacteria > Bacillota > Clostridia > Lachnospirales > Lachnospiraceae > JAWXVD01. The sequence continues at coordinate 4,862 of JAWXVD010000049.1, forward strand.
TGTCTATATTAGAAGACTTCGAGCAAAAATCGAAGATGATGCTTCACATCCAAAACACTTAATAACTGTAAGGGGCTTCGGTTATCAATGGAAAGAGGTGTAGGTATGACTTTTTATCATGACAAACAAGTAAAAGTATATTTGATGTTTATTTTTTTCTGTTCTGTTTTAGTTTTAGTCGGTATGATATTTGTCAGTCAAAATCATGTATCGGTTGCAAAATCCATTTTTTTAGAACATGATACAGCTGTTGTATCAGCTCTCTTAGAGCAAGGTGTTTCTGAAGAAATAATTGTAAATGCTATTTCTAACACAACTATCAGCAAAGACGGTACAGAGTTATTAAACATGATTGGAATAAGTGAAGATACCACTAATAGCTTGTTTCCGTTTCTTTCACAATTTGAAAATCATGCTTTTCGTAACGCATTAATTGTTTCTACGATACTTATTGTTATTTTATGTACAGGAACATTCTTCTTTCTTTGGAAAAGAAATAGATTATATTTACAAGCACAAAACATTATCGAGTGCTATATTAACGGTGATTATACCAACCATTTACCACAGAATAGCGAGGGGGAAATTTATCATCTATTTTCTTCCATTGAACAACTTGCTACTATGTTGCAATCAAAAAATGAAACAGAATATAAGACAAAAGAATTTTTGAAAAATACAATTTCTGACATTTCACATCAGCTAAAAACTCCATTAGCTGCACTTACTATGTATCAAGAAATTATTGAAACCGAGCCGGATAACGAAGTAACTGTAAAAGAGTTTTCAAAGAAAATTGATACAGCACTAAAACGAATAGAACAACTCATTCAATCTATGTTGAAAATCACACGATTAGATACTGGAAATATTGTTTTTGATAAAAAGCTATACCTTGTGCATGAGGTTGTTAAAAATGCAGTTAATGAACTTACGACAAGAGCAAAAAATGAAAACAAGCAAATTGTAATAGATGGAGATTCAAAACAGTCATTTATGTGTGACAAAGATTGGACAAGTGAAGCCATTGGTAATATTGTTAAAAATGCTTTAGATCATACCACAACAGGGGGAATTGTCCGTATCACATGGGAAAACTCACCTAATATGTTTCGGATTTATATTTATGATAATGGAAAGGGTATAGCACAGGAAGATATACACCACATTTTTAAACGTTTTTATCGTAGCAAGCATTCTCTTGATACACAAGGGATTGGTTTAGGGTTACCACTTGCAAAATGTATTGTAGAGGGACAAGACGGTCTGATTTCTGTATATAGCACAATTCATGAGGGAACCACATTTACACTTTCTTTTCTTACAAAACTGTAAGGTCAATTTCATCAGATTGTAAGCCGAATTTGTTATAATGAGGAAAAAGGAGGTCATAAACCCTATGAAGATTTTAAGAGTAGAAAATTTATGTAAAACCTATGGAACAGGAGCTACAAAAGTAGATGCCTTAAAGAACGTGTCCTTTTCTCTTGAAAAAGGCGAGTTTGCAGCTATAGTTGGTGAGTCAGGCTCTGGAAAAAGCACATTACTGAATTGCTTAGGAGCATTGGATACCCCAACATTAGGTTCTATCTTGATTGACGAACAAAACCTTTTTTCTATGAAGGAAGAAAAAAGGACAATTTTCAGACGGAGAAATATTGGTTTTATTTTTCAGTCATTTCAGCTTGTTTCAGAACTCAATGTAGAACAAAATATTATCTTTCCTTTATTGTTGGATTATCGTAAGCCCGACTCTAAAGAGGTAGATGAAATTTTAGAACTTCTTGGTCTTACAGACCGTCGATACCATTTACCAACTCAGTTATCCGGAGGAGAACAACAACGAGTAGCCATTGGCAGAGCTTTAATTACAAAACCAAAATTGATTTTAGCCGACGAACCGACAGGAAACCTCGATAGTAAAAATAGTCAAGATGTTATGGATATGCTTATGAATGCTTCTAAACATTTTAGACAGACAATTTTAATGATTACTCACAATAATAATTTAACTGCTTCAGTAGATAGAGTTTTTCGAGTAAGTGATGGAATACTTACGGATTTGGGAGGAACAACTGATGAGAAACTATCTTAATCTTGTTCCTATATCTGCAAAAGTCCATTATAAACAAAGCAAGATGACCCGTATATGTATCACCCTTGCAGTATTTTTAATTGCGGTTATATTTGGTCTTGCAGATATGTACTTACAAAGTGTTACCGAAAACGAAATACAGGTTAATGGAAACTGGCACTATCAAATTACTTCAATTGATACAGAAACTGCCGCTTTCATTTCTGCACGACCCGATGTAAAGGTTTCCGGTTGGCATAATACGGTTTCAGTTGATGCAGGCTACTCTTTAAACGGACAGAAAATTTCTATCAGTGTGCAAGATGAAAGCGTGTTTGAAGATATTTTATTGAATGAAGTTGCTGAGGGAAAATATCCCAGTAATGAAAATGAAATTGCAATTTCTTATTCATTAAAAGATAGTGCTTCTATTTCGTTAAATGAAACCATTACTCTATTGTGTCCAAATGGGGAAACAGCCGATTTTTTAGTCGTTGGTTTTTTAGATGATACACAGATAACAAGGTTAAGTACAGACACAGAGGACGTTATAGCATTAACAGTAGAGGGCTTTTCAAGCCTTTCGACTTCTTCGGATAACCCGGTTTTAGAAAATTACATGATTCAATTTTCACGACTTTGTAATATACCAAGTACAATTGCAGATATAAAAGAACAAAACAATCTATCAGACGAACAAATAATAGAGAACTTATCTTTGTTGAGCATACAAGGTCAAATTGAAGGAGAAACGAGTATCAATCAAATTTATCAAGTTTGCCTTATCCTATCTGTTATTGTTATGATAACCTGTATTTTAATGATTTCAAGCAGTCTTAACAACAATATTTCTCAACGAACAGAGTTTTTTGGCATGATCCGTTGCTTGGGTGCAACGAAAAAACAAATTATACGACTGGTAAGATATGAGAGTTTGTATTGGTGTAAAACAGCAATTCCTTTAGCGATTATATTATCTGTACTTCTTGTTTGGATTTTATCGGCTGTCATGCGATTGATTGGGTCATCAATGTTTTCTTATATGCCTGTCTTTGGAATTAGTTGGATTAGTATTACCGTTAGCAGTATATTGGGGTTGATTACAGTTTTACTGGTAGCTAGTTCCCCGGCAAGGAGAGCTGCAAAGGTTTCTCCCCTTACAGCTGTATCTGGAAACGCAGGGAACAACGTTTCTTTCCGTAAAGCAGCAAATACAAATCTATTTTCGATTGAAACAGCATTAGGTGTTCATCATGCGAAATCAAGAAAAAAGAATTATATTTTGATGACAGGAGCATTTGCTATTTGCATAACGTTATTTCTTTCGTTCAGTACCCTTGTGAGTTTTATGGAAAATGCTTTTGTACCATCGGAATGGACACCGGACTTATCAATAGCAAGTGAAACGAATACTTGTGATATAGATAAATCACTAAGTGAAGAAATTTCCAAAAATGAAACAGTTAAACGAGTATACGGGCGTATGTTTGCTTATGATATTTCAGCAGTAAAAGATATAGAAACTTATAACACAAATGTGATTTCTTATGAAGAAAATCAATTTGAATGGGCTACTGAATTTTTGGTTGATGGATCTGTAGATAACGTTATACAAGAGGACAATCAAGTATTATTTGTGCAAACAGAAAATACTAATGTTCTAGTTGGCGATAACATTACACTTTGTATCAATGACACAGAATATACTGTTACTGTTGCGGGGATTTTATCGAGTAGTCCACTAGCCCGTATAGATGGTACCGAAACTATTTTTTGTTCAGAAAAGACTTTTACTGAATTGACTGGGCAAGACAGCTATACAATTATTGATGTTCAGTTTTATAACAACGCTACCGAAGAAGATGTAAAGGATGTTGAAAGCATCTTCTCTGACAGTGATGTAATATTTGTGAATAACCTTGCACAAGTACAGCAACAGAGAAATTTGTATTATGCGTTTTCTGTTCTAATTTATGGTTTCCTTTCCATTATTGTTGCAATTACTATTTTCCATATCATGAATACAATCAATATGGGGGTAGCTACGAAAATGAAAGAATACGGTGCAATGAGAGCAATTGGTATGAGTAACCGACAACTTGCAAAAATGGTTTATGCAGAAGCTGGAACTTATGCGATTAGTGGTATTATTTTAGGTTGTATGATTGGAATACCTATGCACTGGGTTATATTTGTAAGTTTGATTACCAATATATGGGGAGTCGCATGGAGTGTTCCGTTTGCTCCACTTGGATTGATAATTGTTATTGTTTTATTTTCATCCTTATTTGCAGTAAAATCCCCTATAAAACGACTATATAAAATTTCTATCATCGAAAATATCAGAGCACAATAATGTTCATTCTCTTGAAAGGGTAGTTCCAAAAGGAACTGCTCTTTTTTAATGAAAATGAGCACTCTGAATAAGCGAATTATAGAAAAGCGTACTCCATCAGTCAGTAATAATTTTTTGTAAATATAATATCAAATAAGCTGGATAAAAAATGAAAACAACGAGACAGTATGAGCTGTATGGGAGTTTCATGGTGTGCATTCTTATAAATTGGCACTAAATATAATATGATAAATTAAATATACAGAAAAAGACTAGTAGAATGACTATTAAATAATGCCAGCTTTATTATCTGTTTACTGAATGAATAGCTTTTCTAAAAAAACTTGACATAGTCACTGCCATATCTACGTTTTTACACATGTTGTAAAAAGTCCTGTTTGAATTTCGTGGTTATTGGATACTTACATGAAGAATAGTGAGATGAAGGTAAATAAATGTTTGTGATGAAGGAGCTATTATTACATTTAAGCTTACAAATATTACATGAAAATCAAAAATCATATTTAATGTGCTAATATGATAAAAAAAGGAGAGATAATGAAAAAGCTTATATATCTTATAAAAAAATCTATTGATAAGTTTTTATTGAAACAAATTAAATGTGTAGCAGTAATTCTTGGAAGTTCAATGATGACATTGATTTTTCCTTATTATATGGGAAAGCTTATAGATCAACTTGCTAGTGGAGAAGAAATATATGCAGCTATATTGCCATATTTATTTATGATGTTGTGTTCTGGCATGCTTGCGGCTCTGCTACAGTACATACAGAATGTGTCTATCTACAAAATACAACAAGAATTTTCGATTGGCATTAAGAAAAATGTATATAATAAATGTGTTAATGGTAATTGGAATTTTTGGAATAAATGGAAGGCTGGTGATGCCTTACAAATTCTCGGAGAAGATATAGCACAACTAGAAAATATGTTGGTTATCATATTAGGAACTCTTTTAGCTAATATGGTATTAATATTTGGAATTACAGCAGTTCTTGTATGGTACAATCCATATATTGGTTTGATAAGTATAATATTGTGTTTTCTTTTGGCTCTGTGCCAAGAAAAAATTGGAAAACTAATACAAATAAAATCCGTTGAACTTAGGAATGATGTGGAAATTAATGCCTCATTTAAGAATGAAACACTTAATAATATGCCCTCATTTACAATGTCAGGGCTAGGAAATGTTTTAAAGATAAAATTCATGAAACAAACTGATTACTTGGCTAGAAAAGCTGTTTCTCTTGTAAAACTCATATCATTAGGGAGATATTTTGGAACGGTATATAATTATATTATTATATGTATTTCTATTATAATTGGAATTTTTCAAATTGATAAAGGACAGATGACTGTTGGGCAATTATATACCATTACTATTTTTGTTCAAAGACTATATGCTCCTATTGTTAGCTTCGGAGAGGCATATATGGCAATAAAAAAGAGTATACCGATTTCAGAGCGTACATATAAGTTATTAGAAGATTTAGATGAAATAGAGCAAAAAGGAAATAGTTTTGATACCAAGATTAATTCTATAAAGTTATCGAATGTTTCATTTTCATATGATATGGAAGGAATTTTATTAAGAGAAATAAAGTTTGAGGTGTTTGATGGTCAGATACTAGGAATAGTAGGTGAAAATGGAATGGGAAAATCTACATTGTTCCGGTTATTGTTAAAAAAATGTAAATGTACAAAGGGATATATCAATATTAATGAAGTAAACATTGATGAGATAGATATTCAGTATCTGTATAACAATATAAGCATAATGACGCAAGAAAGTAATTTATTATCTGGAACGATTAGACAAATACTAAATCCTTTTGACAAGAAGATAGATGATGAAAAAATGTACTATGTTTTAAATAATCTACTGTTTGATATTGACAAATTACCAAATGGACTGAATACATATATTCATCCCAATATGACTAATTTATCGGGAGGAGAAAAACAAAAGCTTAACTTAGCTAGAGTGATTTTGGAGAATAAACCCTTAATACTATTGGACGAACCCACATCTGCATTAGATTTAGAAAGCGAAGAAAGAATTTGTGATTTGCTTCAAGATTTTTTACAAGATAAAATGGCGATAATAATCACTCATAGAAAAAATATATTGAGAATATGCACATCTGTTGTACAGCTTTAATTTTGGTGTGAAACCCATGGGGTGTTTACATAAAAAAAGAAGAAAGGAGGAAATACTTATGGTAAAACCTATTAATGTTGTAGAAAAGAAGCCGGAGTCAATCATCATTAATCCTTGTTTTATCCCATTCATCTGTGATGGGGAAAGCTGCACTGGCGGAAACTGCCATGGAATTTGTCTCAATGATTAAAAGATAACGTGAGCAAAATGCAGTAGAAAGGCTTGGATATTCGATATCTGAGCCTTTCATAAATAGGTTTACCATAAAACCGATATGAAAAAATGGGAAAAGATTGAAATTAACAGTAAAGAATTTATTTTTTTTAAGAACAGTCTTTGTTTGATAAAGTCTAATTCTGATATTGAACAGGCATTTTGCATTCAAGAACAAGGAGGTGTAATTCCAGAAGAATATAAGATGATAATTGAAGAAGTTATTAAACAAGATGAAATGTTTACAAGGTTTATTGAAGAAAAAACTAGGCATGGAGTAATAAGGGAAAATAAGCTATTAGGAATAGAAATAAACACTGTGAACGCATGCAATATGCGTTGTCGATATTGTTTTGCAGGTGATGGAACACATAATAAAAAGTCTATTATGAGCGAAGAGAATGCTAAGAAAGCAATAGATTTTCTGTTTCAAAATTCTGCCAAACGAAAAACACTATATATAACCATAATAGGTGGTGAACCTCTTATGAATATAGAACTTTTTAAATATATTGTTTTGTATGCGGAGAAAAAGGCTGTAGAAAGAAAGAAAAAAGTTCGGTTTTTTATAACAACAAATGGCACAATTCTAGAAGAGGATTTGAGAATATTTTTGGATTACCATCAGATAAACATTATGATTAGTTTAGATAGTCAATTTCCAGAAGTACAAAATTATTTGCGCCCGATGAAGAATGGCAAGGGATCATGGGAATACATGAAAAAGAATTTTGATTACTTTAGAATGAGAGACAAAAGTAGTGTACATATAACACTTACACCTTATAATTATAAGGTATTTGAATATGCAAAATCCTGCTATGAAATGGGATTTAATTGTGTGCATTTCGATATAGTTAAAAGTGAAAAGTCTGAATTTGAATTTACGTTAAAACAAATAGAAGAAATAAATAATGAATGTAATCAATTAGCACAATATGTTGCAGACCAAATAGAGCAAGGGAAAAAAATATCAGCGTTTCCTATTATGGATAATATTTGGGTATTAGCTAAGCGTATGCCTAAATTAAATAGTTGTTCTGTACCATATAATCAATGTTGTTTTGGACCTGATGGGAAGATTTATCCTTGCGATGTTTTAATGTGGGATAGATATTGTATGGGAGAAATAAGAGATATGAAATATTGTCCAGAAAAATTTGATGATTTTAAAGCAGAGGATAGTTGCGGAGAATGTTGGGCACGTTATTTATGTGGAGGTCAATGCCTAGCAAATATATTGCAAAATAAAGAATCTTTTCAAGCATTATATTGTGTTTTAAAAAAAAATATTTTTAAACTACAGCTATATATGTTTGATAGATTAAGTGTTTCAAGTAACTATGTTAATGATTATATTAAAAGGAAGGAAAAGGAATATGAATATGAAAAATAAGTTATATTCATCTGTAAATATACAACATGTAGAAGTGGATGAAAGATGGTTTCTTTTAGATGGGGATACAGGATATTTCTGTGAGGAAACTGAGCTAACGAAGAAAATTATAGAAATGCTTCCGTGTACTTTGGAAGCTATATGTGAAAAATTAAATCCTGAATATACAACAGAAGAAATTGAGGAAGAGTATAGTGATATAAAAAAAGCATATGATGATAAAGTAATAGGATATAAAAATCCTACATTGTTACAGGGTGTAGATATAAAACAAGAAGATTGGCTAGAGTCAAAAGTATTACTTAATTTATGGCTTAATATTTCTAATGATTGTAACATGCGTTGTATTTATTGTTTTGAGCATGGTGGCAATTATGGAAAAACCAAAAAAATCATGTCAATTGCGATGATAAAGGATTGTATTGATTATTGGTATAAATATTTAAATAAAAATGCAAAAGATATATATGTTATATTCTTTGGTGGGGAGCCACTACTTAATAAAAAAGGAATCAAATATGCCGTAGAATATGTTAGAGAGTTATTAAAAATCCATGACATTAGATCGCATTTCAGCATAACATCAAATGCTACTCTTCTTGATGAGGACTTTGCAGAGTTTTTAGTTGCAAATAAAATACCAGTAACCATTAGTATTGATGGGGGAAGAGACGTTCAAAATAAAAACAGACCTTTAGCTGGCAATACTAAGAGCTTTGAAGTTGTTAATAAAAATGTGAAAAATCTAATGAAAATTCGAAAAAATCTCACTGCAAGAGTAACGCTAGTACATGAAGATGTGGGACATTTAGCGGAAATTGTAAAGGATTTGTGGGAGATGGGATTTGGACAAGTACAGTATGATTTGGTTTCAACAGAAGACCCTAAATTAAAGATAACAGAAGAGGATTTAACAACTATTGAAAAACAAGTGGAAATAATAGCCAATAATATGTACGAAAATGTAGTTCATGATCAATGGAAAGTTTTACGTAATCTTACAAAAATAGTTGATTGCATAAACTTTCCTATCTGGAACCTAACTGGATGTAGTTATTATGCACCATATACAATTATGGTTGATTCAGAGGGGGAAATTTATAAATGTCAAAGGCTTATGGACGATGAATACTGTACAGGTAATATATATAGCGGTATAGAGTGGAATAAATTCTACTTAAAAAAACCGATAAATGAAGAATGTGAGACTTGCTGGGTCAAATCCATTTGCGGTGCTGGTTGCCCACAAGTAAGAATCATGAATGCAGGAGATATTGATAAAAATAATAAATTGTGGTGTGACCATGTTAAAGTATTGACTAACGAAGCCTTAAGATTTTATGCAAAATTGTATATGTATAACTCGGAAATTTTTGAAGAATTGAGACAAACAAAAGAGTAGAAGGATAAAGTGTTATGTATAAGTATAAGCAAATATTTCAACTTAAGGTGGGAGAAAAAATTTATTATTACAATAATGTGTCAGGTGATATATTCACAGATGATTTGGTGGATGATGCAAATAGGCTAATACATAAGGAACCATTTGCTAAGCAAGATTTAATTCAATGGAAGAAACAAAAGGCAGAACGCATAGGGGAAAAAGTAGAATTCCAAAATTTATGCCTTGTATTATCACAAGATTGTAATATGAGATGTGTTTACTGCTATGAAAATGGTGGAAGCTTTAATAAAGCAAGAATAATCATGGATTGTAGTACCATTATAAAAATTGTTGACTGGTGGTTAAGTAAGATACCATCAGAGATACAGTTAGTCAAAGTTGAGTTTTATGGCGGTGAACCTCTTTTAAATGCATCTGGTCTTATTTATGCAGTAGAATATATCAATGAAAAGATACAACGATTAAATAAGAAAGTTAAATACTTCCTTATAACAAATGGTACGTTGATGTGCAATGAAGTTTTAGAGGTTCTTAAAAAGAATGACGTAACAGTCACATTAAGCATTGATGGAGATAAAGAGTCACAAAATGCAAATAGAAAATTAATTGGGGGTCAAGATAGTTATGATATTGTTATAGAGAATTTGGATTGCTTGACAAAGTTAGGTATACGAATAGTTGCAAGAATTACATTAACAAAAAGTAATATTGAACGACTTTTCAACTCCATAGTATGTCTATGGGAAGAAGGAATTAATGAAATAAACTGCATTGCTGTGTTAACAAATAATGAGAAATTGAAAATACAAAAAGATGATTTGACAATATTAAGACAATCCTATGAACAGATAAAAAATAAAATGATTGAAAATTTAATTGCAGGAGTAAGACAGTATTTTGGGAATTATCTGCGTATAATAGGTGCTTTGTATTACAATTGGGATAAATTTTATCCTATGTGTGGTTACTATTCATGTCAAAAAATATATGGTATGCCAGATGAAGAAATATATAATTGTGAAAAATTAATAGGTATTGATAGCGAGTGTTTAGGAAGTGTAGATGCATTAAATTGTGAAACATTGAAAGAACGAATAATAGACCATACTTATTCAAAAAATTGTGGCGAGTGTATAATGAGAAGAATATGTGGTGGATATTGTTATGCAGATATTAAACAATATAGTAATTCCATGGATGTTCTTTGTGAAATACAAAAAATAGAATTTGAATATGCATTTAAGATTTATGTAACTATGATGGAAAAAGATTCGGATTTTTGGAATAAATTTTTTAACAATGGGGGTAAAGTTTGATGTGGTTTCAAAGTGTTTGTGTGGTTTTAACAAAAAAATGCAATGCAGATTGTGATATATGTTGTCAATCATGTTCGAACGCCACTAATGAAAAAATTGACATTGATAAAACATTAGAGACTATAAAAGAGTTAAGGCGGAAAGAAGCAATCAGAATGGTAGGGATAACAGGAGGAGAACCCTTCATATACTTTTCATATCTCATAAGATTGGTTGAGAGTCTTAAAGAGTTAGGAATAGGTACAACTTTTACTACAAATGGATTTTGGGGAAATAATTATGAGACTGCATATGAAAAATTAAATAGTATAAAGAAATTAGGTATTAAATTCTTTACATTAAGTGTTGATGATTTTCACGAGAAATTCGTTCCATATCAGTCTATTGCCAATATTATTGATATTTCAAAAAAACTTGATATTAGAATTATTATCAATAGTGTGTCAACAAAAAATAGTAAAAGGTTGAAAGGCGTATTAGACAAACTAGAGGATTCTCTTATTAATTGTAATTTAATTGAGATTCCGTGTGTACCAGTAGGTCATGCGGCAGAGAGAATAAAAGAGGAAGAATACATTTATATGGAAGGGCTTCCAACGGGATGTTGTGAATTTATGAATATATTTACAATACTACCTAATGGGGATGTATACCCATGTTGTTCAGAAGCAGGGATGTCTCCAGTGCTGTATTTGGGTAATATACATCGAAATAGTGTGGATGACCTATTAAAAGAGTTTTATGAAAATTGCATATGTAGAGTTTTAAGAGAGAAGGGAACGACGTATATATATAATGAGATTTTATCCAATGAAGAAAGGAAAGCGCTGAGAAAACGATTTATAAGTTCTTGCGACATGTGTCACGTGCTGTTTGAGAATAAGGAACTGTGTAAAAAAATAGAGAGAAGAGTTAGAAATGCCATGATATAGAGAAAAAGAAACATTGTAAAGAAGATGATAAAAGGCACGGAATTATTTTGCACGGTTGTAGTAAAACTATTGACAGGTGAAACTGTAACCGTAAGATATATAATTAAAATGTAGATGATATCAGTTTACAACATATAATGAAGGAGTAAAGATGAAAAATTACTTATTTACCTCAGAATCAGTAACAGAAGGACATCCAGATAAATTATGTGATGCAATATCTGATTCAATTTTAGATGAACTTTTAAAGCAAGATCCGTTAAGTAGAGTGGCTTGTGAAGCAGCTGTTACTACTGGATTAGTATTAGTAATGGGTGAAATTACGACAAAAGCATATGTAGATATACAGAAGATTGTACGTAATACTATTGAAGAAATAGGATATACCAATGGTCAATGCGACTTTGATGGAGAAAGATGTGGAATCATTGTGTCTATTGATGAACAATCAACAGATATTGCAATGGGGGTCAATTTATCTTACGAAACAAAAGTAGACCATAGTAATATGGCCAGAACGGGTGCAGGAGATCAAGGTATGATGTTTGGTTATGCTACAAATGAAACAGACGATTATATGCCATATGCAATATCTCTGGCACACAAATTGGCATACCAATTATCTAAAGTAAGAAAAGATGGTTTATTGACATATTTAAGACCAGATGGGAAAACACAAGTAACCATTGAATATGATTCGCAGGGAAAACCATTGAGAATAGATACAATAGTATGTTCTGCACAACATTCGGATGAGGTTTCACAGGAGCAATTACATAATGAAATAAAGGAATATGTGATAGCGCCGATTGTTGATACTACTATGGTTGATGAAGAGACTAAAATTTATATCAATCCAACAGGGCGCTTCGTCATTGGAGGTCCTCATGGAGATAGTGGATTGACAGGAAGAAAAATTATTGTTGACACTTATGGTGGTTATGGTAGACATGGTGGGGGCGCTTTTTCAGGAAAAGATCCAACCAAAGTGGATAGATCTGCAGCGTATGCAGCCAGATATGTTGCAAAAAATATTGTAGCGGCAGATTTAGCTGATAAATGTGAAATTCAATTATCTTATGCTATTGGAATAGCAAAACCAACTTCGATTCATATAGAAACTTTTGGAACAGAAAAGGTAGATAAGGATAAACTTGTACTAGCTGTCAATGAATGTTTTGATTTAACACCAGATGGGATAATCGAAATGCTTAATCTAAGACAACCTATCTACAAGCAAATATCAGCATATGGACATTTTGGAAGAAACGATTTGAACTTGCCGTGGGAGCAGATTGACAGAACGGAAATGATTAAATCTTATTTAGGAATATAGAATATTACAAATAACCTTTTAATTATTACATCAACCCACGATTAATAGAAAATTGCCTTATAATAAAATCTTATTTTAAAGTAATGTAACAACATGGATGACTTTTACTCCAATATTAAAAATATATACAAGATAAAGACTGCTTAATAGGTAGTCTTTTTTTGTTGTGAATTATCGAATGAAATAGTGTTTTGGCAGAAGAGAAGAAAATCTGTCAATATATTTTAGTGTATTCATATTTTTTTCGACATAGATATTCAAAACGACAGGGTATAATAGTTTTATAGACTAAAATTTGACATATGCATACCTATTACTGCATTTTATGACATGGTATGTGTACTGTTGTTGATTTGCTTGGAGATTCACTTTGGAGTTCTATTTAAGTGGGTGAGGCAACATATATAATTGCCTTTACATATTAAGGTGATTTATATGACGAATATGTTTATTAAAGTACATCTAATTTATTTCGCAGATAAATTAGTGTATATGTATATGTCAATAATTACAGATTTTTGTGTGATTATTCTTTTCAGTCAATTGAATATTGATGATGTTATTTCTATGTCCAAAGGGACTATGTTTGCTCTGTTTCAGAGTGTACATAGTCCCTTTTTCTTTGTTTTAACGCTATATCCAAGAGCTAGAGGTCCACCGTTTGGAATTTGAATAAACCAATTCAAATGCAACCAAACGGAGGATAATAAAGTGAAAAATTACAATAAGAGTGATTATGCTCTTAACAAAGTGAGCGAACATATCGTGTATCGTTTTGCAGACAGTATTGTGGAAGTAACGATGGAGGATTATTTAAGGCAAAATCCAGATAAGACAGAAGAGGATTTTAGAGAACTAAAAGCCTTGTCGGATGAAATGTACCATCAAGATGTCATTATAGAAAATCGTACCACAAGGGATAATGTATCCATTACTGGTCTGGAAGAAACGATAACGGATCTTAGACCAACACCATTACAAGAATTAATACATAACCAAGATGGACAAGCAGCCTTAGAAGCAGCATATCAACTTTTAGAAGGGAGAAATCTTACCGAAAAGCAAAAAAGAAGATTTATACAACATTTTTTTCATAATCGTTCATTGAGACAAATTGCTGATGATGAGGGAGTACATTTTACATCGGTTGATGAGTGTATTCATCGTGCTATCGGCAAGTTGAAAAATATTTTTTCAAAAAAATGAAATTTATACCCCTACACCCCCCTTGTTTTTTGACATATAGTGAAAGGCTTTTTTCTTAGAAGCATTTCGCTGTACTTTGACAACTGAATAAGGGTGTATGGGTACGTTGGTATCAGGATAAGCAACACATCAAGATCCGCCAAGACCGAAAAGAAGTTTTGCTTATGATTATGAGTAAAACTTCTTCATCGTGAGCGATAAAATCTGTGATTGATAATGCCATGTGGTGTGGCTAATTGCAATTACCCCTGCTACTGATAATGATACTTCTGTTTAGCGGATAGTTCGAGCGTTTAGAGCGTCACAGGCAACCGGAACAGCTTAGAGAGAACCTCTAAGAGAAGCACATACCTATTTGAGATAGAATAGGACTTGGCTTTTATGAGTCTTTATTACCACAAAGGCGCTCATACCCCTATTGAATAAAAAGACTATTTGTTAAATGCAAATAGCCAAAAAATCTATCTAAGCGATAGAAACCATGTGGCACAGTGATAACATTTCATGACATATTTTTAAACGTTGTTTGTTGTGCCACATTCTTGTATCGCTTAGAAATCAAAGTAGGAATATGAAACAGGAGGAAAGCGAATGAACGAAAAATATTTAGCTGATATTATGAATACTCTTTTTGAAACAGGGTTATTAAAAGAGAATGAGCGTATTGTAGGTATTGTTGATAACTGCTTATTATTAGAACGATATACAGGAAAAAGCTTTAGTTATCGTGTTTGTGATTTTAACAACTTACAATTAAAACACCTTTTTTCAAGACAAAGTAGATTATCTGTGGAACGACACAGTATGATTTCAGAGAAAATAGACGATCTGGGTTATTCTAAAGAAAAGCCTATTCAATTTAGCAAGACAAAAGAGGAACGTGCGGAGGAGTTACTTTCCTATATATTTACTGATATATTACCAAAGCATGGATTAAATCTTCGAGAACAACAAATGGAGTTGTCTATTGCTATGCTAAGAGGACTACAGAAGAACGAAATATGCTTGTGTGAGGCTGAGGTGGGTACAGGGAAAACACATGCATATATTCTAGCAGTAGTCGTATATAACTTATTTACCCATAGAAAAGCACCTACTGTAATAGCTACATCAACTATTGCATTACAAAAGGCACTGACAGAAGAATATATCCCACAAATATCTAAAATACTCATTGCCCATAAAATCATCGAATCGCCACTGACCTTTGTAATACGCAAGGGGAAATCACATTATCTATGTGAAAATAGATGTGCAGGGTTTATTGCATCGGCTAAAAATAAATATGGAAACACACCAATGATTCAGACCTTATCTGAAATAAGAGATGGTGTATATGGAATAGATGTAAGCAATTTCCCTAAAATCAATGACTATGTGAAAAGGCGAATATCTGTGGATAAGTGTCACCATGATTGTGGATTTCGTACCTTTTGTGGATATCAGAACTTTGTTGATAAGTGTATGACTCATTATTATGATTTCCATATCACAAATCACAATTTTTTATTAGCAGACTTATTGGTTAGAAAAAGAGGCAAAAAGGCATTGATTGCACCATATGGGCAGACTGTGATAGACGAAGCACACAAACTTGTATCGGCAGCACAAACCATGTATGGAGAGAGTGTATCAGAGCAAGATATTGATCGCCTACTATTTCAGATGAGTAGAATTTCAGATAGTACACAAGCTACTAGAAAATTACGAAAACTATTGGATAAAAGCAAAAATACGTTGTTTCGTTCATTAATAGAAAGAAAATGTGAAGTGAATTTATTAGGTCCAAACTTCTTGTCACAAGTTAATGAGTTGATTCAAATATTGAAACAAGTATCCCTTCATTATTATAAAGCAGATCGTAAAGTATCAGCTGTTGGAGTAATCGAATTTACAGCAGATCAATTAGCAAATAAATTAATGCTTATGCTCAGAGAAGATGATTGGGTATTAAAGATGATAGTAGAAAAGGATTCTAACATCACCCTAGCTGCACTACCAAAACACTTAGGAACACTTTTAAGCGCTGATATATGGGAAAAAGATGTACCCATTATCCTTACGTCAGGAACGATGTCTGTAGATGGAGATTTTTCTCATTTAAAAAGAAAAGTTGGACTATATGTAAGTGGGGATAAAATTAGCGAAACTAGAAAAGAATCCCCTTTTGATTTTAACCAAAGTGCATTATTATACTTACCACCATATATGCCATACCCCGATGTGAAGAATGAGGCATATAATCAGGTACTGTTAAAAGAAATTATAAAGCTGATACGACTTACACATGGACACACCCTACTCTTGTTTACCTCATATCGACAGATGGAACAGATTTTTTTAGAGGTGGAAAAGCAAGTTGAGGAATACCCATTATTCCTTATGGGGAAAGGGAAAATCAATATCATAGAGGAATTTCGTAACAGCAGAAACGGAGTGTTATTTGCAAGTGACAGTGCTGGAGAAGGAATTGACCTTGCAGGAGATATTTTATCAAGTGTTATTATCGTAAAACTTCCGTTTCCAATACCAGATGCTATGAGCGAGTATGAGTTGACTTTGTATCATGAGTTTGAAGATTACCTAACAGATAGCGTGATCCCAACCATGCTTATCAAACTTCGCCAATGGTTCGGCCGTGGCATACGCAGGGAAACAGATAGCTGTGTATTCTCCATTTTAGATGGGAGAGCAGCGAGAAAATATAAGAATGCTATTTTAACCGCCTTACCGGATATGCCTGTCACAAGGAATATAAACGATGTAGGGCGATTTATTTTGAATAAGAAAGAGGATAGTTATTTTGAGTAAGGAGGTCAGTATGATTAAAGAGCAGTGCTTAGAACAGATGAAGAATATTGATATAAGTAATATTGATTCTACTTCTTTAATAGATATACGAGGTGTGAATATTGATACATCATTATCAAAAGCAAAGAGAATAGAGAGTTTTATAGAGCAGATTGGTAATCCTTATCTATTTAAATGTGGTGAAATAACTGTAAAAATTAGCTTTACTGATACGGAAGTAACATTGGAAGATAGGCTTATTCACCATTTCAAGTCACTTGTATAAAGAAAAATTAGTCAAAGAGTCAATTAGGTATTGGAGGCTTGACGCAAGGTAACTGATTTTGATATAATAT
>JAWXVD010000220.1:0-3939 GCA_044425705.1 Eubacteriales bacterium
CAGCTTCAATATGATCACGACCAAAACGGGACAGATCTTTGACTATAATGCAGTCAATTACTCTGTCCCGTACATCTTCAATCATGGCATTAAAAGATGGACGGTCAAAGCTTACTCCACTTACCCCGTCATCTATTCTTTCGCTCACAATTTTAATATCACTATTTTTAGATATAAAATCTTTAATTATTTCTCTTTGATTTTTAATACTACTACTTTCATCTACACTACCATCTTCTTTTGATAGTCTTAAATATATAGCAGCTTTCCATTGTTTCTTTTTCATCGTTTCTGCTCCTAATCGTAAAATTACAATTAGATATTCGCAAGCAGTTACCGATTTGTCCTTGTTATTAGTATATCAACGAATCTTAAAAGCGTCAAGCTACAAATATCTAATTATTTAAACAAGCGATTTAAAATATCCTACTAACTTTTCTTCAAGTGTAACTTCTGTATCAATAAAACTTACTGTTACCCTTACATCTCCACACATTACATTTTTATAATCTCCGACTTGCTCTACAAAACTTTCCATTTTTTCGCTTTTAGATAACTTGCTATCAATTTTAACATTTCTTATATCTACTAATTTTAGATTTTCCATTCACCTACATCTCCTATTCAAAATAATTTTTATTCTTAACAGATTTTATGAACTTCTCTACATCACAAAGTTCTTCTGTCACAGGCATAGGTGGTAGAGCTTTTAAAATATCATTTTTATATCTATCTGAAGCTCTAGGATCAAGGATAGAAAAAACACAAGTATCGGTTTCTCTGCGTATTCCTCTACCTATCCATTGTCTTAATTTTATAATCATAGTTGGTATTATTTCATCGGATAAATACTGTTCAAAATCATTTGATTGCATAAGCTCATATTCATGTCTTGCACTTGGTATTGGAAAAGGTAATCTAACAACTATAACACTTGAAACAATATCGCCTGCTAAGTCAATTCCCTCGCCACAACTGTCACTTGCGAACATCACTCCGTTTTTACTTTTCTTAAATTCAGTCAACTTAAATAACTGTTTTCTACTCATCATAAATAGTGGAAAAGCAATATCTTTTTTCATAGTTTCATAAAAAGTTTTTTCCATTAAGTTATATGAAGTAAATAACACAAGTGTATGCCCGTGTGTAGCTTTAATGATATTTCTTATTTCATCAACAATAACCCGAACGTATTCATCATCTTTATTTCTAGGAATTGGCATATTTTTTGGTAGATATAACAATCCGTTTTTCACATAATCAAAAGGTGACTCACTTGTAAACTCTATAATATTTCTATCAGTTCTATCAATCCCTAAGTTGTTTATTAGATGGGTGAAATCTCCGTTTACTGATATAGTTCCAGATGTCATAATTATTGGTATACCTAAATCCCATAAATCATTTGTTATCTTTTCATTCAGACGTTTAGATAATGAGGTGATTGTTACTTCTTTGCTTTTATCTCCATCAACCCAGATTATACAATCATCAAAGTTCTTAAAGCTATTTAGTTTCAAACGCAATTTATTTATATCGTTTAAAAGGTTGTACACAATTTTACGTTCATTAGATTTATACAATTCTTCCAACTTATAATATTTGTTTAGATTAAATTGTAGTTCGTTAATTTTACCTATTATCAAATTATTGTATTTTTGATAATCATTGTACTTCTTTCTTTCAATAAATATCTTAAATAGTTCATCTCTTAAAATAACTGTTCTATTTGTTAATTTTCTATTTTGTCCTATAAACACTTCTGCACGTCTTACAATATCATCAATCTCTGTGGACTTAAAATTCACTCCATACATCGCTCTAATTGATTCCGGCAGTTTATGAGCTTCGTCAATAATAATAGAGCTAAAATCTCCTAATAATGCTCTATCACTCCTATTTCTTTGCAATATATCTGCTAGTAAATAGTTGTGATTTACTATTTGATAATCGTAAAGACCTTTCCTGCTTCGTTCTAAAAATCTTTGATACCTGCAATACGAAAAATACTTGCATTCCTTTTTACATCTTAGAACACAGATCTTACTTTTGACGTGTGCAGAAAACTCTAAATCATCTAAATCTACGATATTACTTTCACCAAGCTCGTCCAATTTACAAGATAGTTCACTTTGTTGTTCATCTTCTTTCAAAATTGTTTTAAAACATTGCAGTCTATTTTCGCAAACATAATGCGACTTGCCCTTTCTTACAACAAAATTCAAATCTTTATCAATCACTTTTTCTGCTTTTAACAACGTAGAAATACTCGGGATATACTCCTCTGTTATAGCTTTTTGAAGTGCTACTGTCGATGTTGCCACAACAGAACCTTTAACAGTCCTCTTGAATCTATTATGAATAGCTAGTGCTAATATGTATGCATGAGTTTTTCCCGTTCCTACTTCTGCTTCACACAATGCAATTAACTCTGAGTGTAATGTCTTTAGCATTGCTTGTGATAATTCTTCCTGCTGTTTTCTATAATTCATACCATATTTCGGTAATGATTGTCTGAATATTTCTTCTAGTAGCTTTTCAGCTCTCTCATCTGATGTTTTCCTAATTAAATCTAAAGGCTCATTGAAACACCCATATTTCTTTGTGTAAGAAGTTAGAGCAGAATACCTATCACTAGGTAATCTTTCTTTTCTGCTCATTAGATGATAAGTTTTAAGGTTGTCCGGGTCTGCAATTCTATAACTAAATCCTTTTTCCGTTTTTCTTTCGATTAAAATTGCACAATCTACGAAACCTACGATAGTTTCATTTTCTTTTAAAATACCAAGGCTATTTAATAACCACGATATATCTGTTAAGTTGCTTTTATCCATTTCTTCCTCCTTTGTTTTCTGTAAGTTTGTATTGGTCAAGCGACACAAGATATGGCACAACTATTTTTCAAGTTATGCCATAGGTTTCTATCGCTTATTATTTTTCTGATGATGTACAGACGATTTGTTAGTATCCAAATCCATAGAAGCCAAAACCCAATCTTTCTCAAAAGGGCCAGTGCGTTCTTAGGGAGTTTCACCCCACTGTTGCCAGAAGTATCATGATGAAAATATGGGGTCATCGCAATCGGTTTTACCACTAAACCTAATTACTGCCAATCTGTATCGCTCTGAATCTAACAATTCGTCATTGCGTGTTGCAGTATGTCGCTTCCGTTTTCACGTCCCATATTCAATGTATCTGTACACCACTATTAAATTTTCAAGGTTCAAATTTATAGGTTCTAAAAAAAGTCCCTATACTATATGTCAAAAAACAGGGGGGTTGGGGGGGTATTTTTTTAAAATTTCTTAAAACATTTTTTTAGTTTTTTATTCGCAGCATTCAAACTTTCCAGTACAGACTTGTGATTAACACAGTCTTTTTTTGCAATTTCTCTGCTTGAAATGCCTTGGAAATAATATTTTATAAATCTGTCCTTTTGAACATCTGTGAGTTTTCCACTATTCAATAATTCTACTGTCGCTAATCTTGTTTTTCTTAAATCGTCATTGTCAATCATTCCTTGAAGCACACACTTTGATGTAGACAACAAACTATCGGCATAATCATCAAGCTTTACAATGTTTCTATTATTCTTGTTTTCTTCAACAGCTTGTTCGTGGTAGATTTCATCAGATAACTCCTTTAACACTTTAAAATCTTCTTCACTTTTGGTAGGGTTCTGCTTTAAGTAATCATCAATGGTGATTTCAACGATTTCATCTCCGTAGGCATAAACTATATGTGGACTTTTCTTATTTATTGCGTAATCAGTTTGGTTATATTTTTTCATGATATGTAATCTCCTAATTTTGTTAAATTCTTGGTTTAAATTATTCAAAATTAGTGATTGGTGGTGATCTACACCCTACTGAAAATTTATTTCTGCATAAAAAAATGAGATTAACTATATTCCATAACGGAATACAGTTAATCTCATAA
>JAWXVD010000221.1:0-3932 GCA_044425705.1 Eubacteriales bacterium
AAGATTGAAGAAAGAAATTCAAAAATGTATTGAAAATGGATATAACTGTTTCTATCAAGGTGGCAGTTATGGTTGGGATTTGCTGTGTGCTAGTGCAGTAATTGAAGTTAAGGAAAAACTACAATCACAGATAAAGACATTTGCACTTACTGGAAGTGGTGATTTTTTAAACATCAAACTCATAAGTGTTGTCCCATTTAAAGACCAAGCAAAAAATTTCACAGAAAAAGAAAAAGCCATATATAACGAAATTCTTGAAAAAAGCAATGAAGTGATAACCCTCTCTAGTGATTATCATAAAAATTGTTATAAAGACAGAAACCAATATATGGTTGACCACAGTGCAAAATTAATAGCCTACTGGAACGGAGCATATCGCTCTGGAACAGCACAAACAGTGCGAATGGCAGAAAAACAAAATATAGAGATAGTTAATCTATATAAATAATAACAAACAATTAAAGACCGATTGTGAACTGATTAAATTCAGTTTGCAGTCGGTCTTTTTTTATTTTTACAGAAATGAAAGGAAAAAATTATGGAAGAATTACAAGTATTTAAAAATGATGAGTTTGGCGAAGTAAGAACTTTGCTGATTGAAGGTACACCTTGGTTTTTAGGTAAAAATGTTGCAGATATTTTAGGTTATAAAAACACACAAAAAGCTATTCGTGATCATGTGGATAACGAGGATAAGCTGACAGAACGAATCGTTCTGTCAGGTCAAAATCGTGAAGTAACACTAATAAACGAAAGTGGCTTATATTCTCTGATTTTATCAAGTAAATTACCTACAGCGAAAAGATTTAAACATTGGGTAACATCAGAAGTCCTACCAAGCATTAGAAAGCACGGTGCTTATGTTACTTCTGAAAAACTTTATGAAATTATGAAAAAGCCAGAAAGTATAATTGAGTTGCTCCAAAACTTGCTTGATGAACAGCAAAAAAATAAAGTCCTACAAAAAGAAGTTGATGTGATGAAACCAAAAGCTGATTATCACGATAAATTAATTTCTGCCGAAAACTTAATAAATTTTAGAACCACATCTAAAGAACTTGGAGTAATGCCCATGTTCTTTATTTCATATCTGCTAGATAAAAAATATATCTATAGGGATAAGTCCGACAAACTTCACCCTTATGCTAGATATGTTAAAAGTGGGCTGTTTCGTCAGAAAGAATATGTCAGCAACGGACACGTTGGTGTGCAAACACTTGTTACTGCCAAAGGTAGAAGTCACTTCTTAAAGAAAAAGGAAAAAGGAGAAATATCTCAAGTTTCCTTTAGAGCGTGAGGTGATGCCCATTGAATAAAAGCATTATTCCGTGGGTTGGTGGCAAAGCAAAACTTATGTGGATAATTAATCTGCTTGCGCCTAAATATTATGAAAGAAGTATTGACGTTTTTGGTGGCAGTGGCACAGTAACGCTCAATTTAGATTGTAGAAAGTCTACTCTTAGAATTTATAACGATTTTAATAACGACTTATACAATTTAATGTATTGTGCTAAAGAGCGAACAGCCGAGTTTTTAAAGGAATTAATGTATGCCCCAATAAATTCAAGAGAGAACTTTGAATACTGTAAAAAAGTCATAGCTAGAGATGAGAGTATAAAAATTAATCGAGAATTGCAAGTGCAAATAATCAAAACTATTTTTAATGAAGAACAAGCTGACGAAATTATAAAACTGTATTTGCTTAATAAAGATGATGATATTTTAAGAGCAAGTGCATATTATCAGTTACTGCGATATAGTTTCAATTCCAACGCTGACACATTTGGTGGTAAAAAATGTAATATTACTAACTTTGAAGATGATATAAAGTTATTTTCAAGGAATTTTGCAGATGTGACAATAGAAAACAAAGATTTTGAGAAGTTAATTAAACAGTATGATAGGCCAAACGCTTTTATCTATTGCGACCCACCATATTATAACGCAGAAGATTTTTATGCAGTAGGTTTTGCTAAAGAAAACCACGAAAGATTAAGAGATACTTTGTTAAAAGCACAAGGTTATGTAATGGTTAGCTACAATAATTCGGATGAAATAAAGGAGTTATTCAAAGACTTCTATATTTTTATGACCACAAGACCACATTCTATGTCACATACCGAAGGAGAACTTTATGAAGAACTAATTATCACAAATTACGAGCCTAGTAAATTAAGTGAACCAAGAATAGTTCAATATAACTTATTCGGGGAAGAATATGGCGAAACAGCAGGAAATTATGAGTTAATTCACACACCAGAAAAACCATTAAAAAATTGAAAGAGGTATTATATGAAAAACCAAAAAATGAAAGTAACAGAAATCCTAAACTTTTTAAACCTTGTAACACCACTTGTTGATATGTGTTATGAAATTTTAGCTGAAGAATATCCTTGTGAATTCCCAGAAAACAATGAAGATTATATGGAAATTATCAAAGAAAACTTCATTACCGTACCTGAATGGGTAGAAGAAGAAACAGAAAGCGAAGATACTTTGTTCTGTTTCAATGTAGATGAAGAAAGTGGTGTAATTACACTTGAGCCAGCCGATGCACACGATTTTTGTTATCTACACGATAGTGTGTTAGAAAGACTTTGCGATGAAGATGTCGACCTATCCGATTTAAGAGATGCAGTAGATTACGAGGTGAACTATGGCGAATAATAGAATTCCATTATATGAGCATAGCAGATCGATAGCAAAAAGAGATAATGAACTTAAAGAATATACAATATCTTTAAATGAAAATATTAGGTGCGCTAAATTTATTGAAGATACCATAAAAAGTAACTTTAATGGCTTTAAGATGAAAAAAGACTCAGCTAAACAAATTATAGCTGAGTTTGGTTTTGATAGGACAAACTTTGTTGTCGCTAATTCAGTACAGAAAAAAATTGGAGATAAACGTATTGATAAAGAATGTCGTAAGTGGGCAAGTTCTTTCTATATTCCAAGAGATATGGTGGCTAAAGAAAATGTTGCCAACCAATATGCTGTTAATTCAGACACAGGACTTATTAATATTATTACAAAACAAGTGCAAAGAGAATACGACAGCTTGAATCTTATAAAATATGAGCAATGTAATGATCCTACTCATTTAGATTACACCAACAAAATTATGATTGTAAATCCTAAATATCTTTATGATGAGTATAAATCACCTGAAAATCAAATTATCAAATGTTGGGGTGGATTTGGATGTTCTCCAACTGCTGTTGGAAGAAGAATATTTGGCAGATATATGATTGATGATCAAGATTGTTCCTTTGATAGATCCGACCTAATTGGAGAACTCAAGGAAGAAAATTATCCAAAATGGCTTCAAGATAAACTAATTGATGAGCAAAGAATTCGTGATATGGTGGAAAATCAGAAAAATAGTATTAAATATGATTAAATTATTTAGCTTATCTTCTGTATTAATCACAATAGCTTTATAAATTAATTCGTATATACTTAACTTACTAAAGAAAGGAGCAAATACAATGAAGAAAAATAGAATAATCGCAGGAGTTTTATCCGTAGTAATCGTAACAGGAACAGTTGTTGGACTGGCACTCAGTAGTCAAAATGACACAGAAATTGAGATAGAGCCAACCCCAACAGCCACGATCGAACCAACGGAAGAACCTGAATGTACAGAAGATGAAGAATGTGAAGATGACTGCTGTACTGAAGAAACGTGCGAAGATGAGTGTTGTGATGATAGCGAAGTTGTAGAACCTACTACCGAACCAACAACATCGTCAACTACTTCCCCAACTTCTACACCGTCAGAAGATGATAGTAGTTCTACATCACATACCCACGACTACACTGTAACAGTTACAAAAGAAGCGACAGAAACTTCCACAGGAATTAGAACCTACACTTGCAGTTGTGGATATACTTTCACAGAAACTATTCCAAAGATAGAAACTGAAGAT
>JAWXVD010000222.1:0-3924 GCA_044425705.1 Eubacteriales bacterium
TAATTCCATATCTGTCATGGAAGAAATTTGGTTATCAGGAAAAAGAACTTATCAGGAAAACTTGAAAAGAACCTTTAAATAAGGGCATTTTCGAGAAAAAATTCCTGATAAGTTTTTTCTATTTTAGTGCAAATTTTGAATTTTGGCATAAAAACTAAAAATTTAAAATTCCTGATAACTGGAAGTGACTAAATTGAATATTGAATATTTTTCCTGATAAGTGGAGAAAAACAGGTTAATATCCTTGATATAATTATGGTGCAGAGAAATCTGACAATTATATTAAGGAGTAGTGATTATGACTATTGAAGAATTATCAAAAAACACTGTAAACGAAATGATACGATTAGGACTAACAGAGCTTACTGCGTGGTCGGTCTATGTCAAAGTTTACAAACCAATCATCAAATTACATGAGGAAGGAGGTTTTGAAAAGTTCAATCAGGAAATTATACAAAATTATGTTTGTGACATTGAAAAGCGTTTGTCAGAAAATCAAATCAACCATAGTTCCTATCGTCAATATATGGTGGGGCAAGAACGACTTTGCGAAATGCACAAAGACGGCAAATTTACGCTTAAAGGACCGAAGTTTAATTCTAGGTTTAAGTTAAATGATTACTACGAAAAAATTTTGAAGGAATATCTTGATACCAGTGGATTTAGCACTAAAGGTCGAAGTGATGCCATGTGGATTGCTAAGAAATATTTTGCGTGGTTGATTACAGAAAATAATATTACTTTAAAAAATGTTGGAGCAACCCATATCCAAAAATTTATGATATTCTGTTCTAATCATATGCGTTCGAGCAGTTTACATGATGTGAAATTGTATATGCGAAAGCTGTATGTATTTTTATATGAAAATGGTTATCAACAATCAGATTACAAAGGTCTATTCGATTTTAAGGTATCAAGAGAAAGCAAATTATATCCTGCCGCTGATCCTGATGAAGTATCCAAAATTCTAGATAGTATTGATAGAAATATGCCACTTGGAAAAAGAAATTATGCTATCATTTTATTAGGACTTGTAACTGGACTTAGGGCAATAGATATTGCTAAACTCAAACTATCAGATATTGACTGGGTTAATGGAGAAATCAATGTAAAACAACAAAAAACTGGCAATTCTCTAGTGCTACCACTTACAGAAGATGTAGGTGTTGCTATTAGAGAATATATTTTAAATGGCAGACCTAAGAACACTATTGACGATTCTGTTTTTATTAGATCCAGAGCACCACTTACAGGACTTACAAACGGAAACTCTATTGGTGATATGTTTGATGATTACAGAAAAAAACTCGGAATGCCAAGGGAAGCATTTGACGGAAAGTGTTTTCATTCACTTAGACGATATGTGGGCAAAAATATGATAACTTCAGGAGTGTCTGTAAATACTTTGGCACAAGTTTTAGGAGATGCACAGATAGATTCTGTCAAGAAATATATATCACTTGATACCATTCATTTAAAAGAATGTGCCTTAGATTTCAAAGGGATTGAAATGGAGGTATCAAATGGATAAGTGGAAAAGCAAGTTCCAAAATGATATTATCTCAATGCTTGATTATTATGAAGCATTGGGTTACAAAAGATTTTCTCATGAGAAAACATTACTGAAATTTGATAACTATTGTGCTGATAACTTTCCAAAATCCAGTAAACTAAGTGAGAAGATTGTGCTTAGTTGGCTCGAAAGTGAAAATACAAACTTATCACAAAAGGCAGGTTCTATTCGTATTTTTGGAAAATATCTAGTAGCATTAGGAAAGGATGCTTATGTGCTTTACGAAAAATATTCTACTAGCAAAATTAAATCAAAACCGTATATTTTTACAGATGAAGAATTAAAACATTTGTTTCATTCTATTGATAAAATGAAAGCAACTAAAACAGAGCCTTTTATCCACGAAATTCTTCCTGTGATATTTAGATTGATATACACTTGTGGACTGCGACCAAATGAAGGTAGACAGCTAAAAACTGAAAATGTTAATCTTAAAACTGGAGAAATTTTTATTACAAATACAAAAGGAAAAAAAGATAGGATTGTTGTTATATCAGATGATATGCTAAGACTATTAAAGTTTTATATGGCAAGGAGAAAAATATTTGGTGGCGATAATGCCTATCTATTTCCATCATTTTCAAATGAAGTTTTTACAAGCAATCAAATAGATAATTACTTCAAAAAAGCATTTAGCAATGCCTTTCCTGATATTTCAAAAGAAGAATTACCATCTATACGAACATATGATTTAAGGCATCGTTTCGCATCAGCGGTGTTAAATCGCTGGCTCGATAACAAAGAAAATCTTGCATCTAAATTACCATATTTAAGAGCATATATGGGACATAAATCTTTATCCGAAACAAGTTATTATATTCATCTGCTCCCTGAAAATCTACTAAAATCAACTGGTATTGATTGGCAGGCATTTGAGGAAATTATTCCAGAGGTGAGCTTATGGGAAGAATAGTAGATAAAGAGCTTTGGGAACACATCAATAAATATTTCAAGGTATATTTACCAATTTCACGAGGTGCGAGCAAACATACAATCAGAGCCTATCAAAAAGCTGTTGAAACTTTCCTCGACTTTGTGAAAATACAGAGAAATGTAGAACTTAATTCTGTTACATTTGATATGCTTAACAGCGATATTTTACTTGATTTTTTAAATGACATTGAAGGACAAGGTGCTAGCGTATCTACAAGAAATCACCGATTAAATAGTATTAAAGCATTTTTTGCTTATGTAGCTAAGGTAGATACAACAAAAATTATTTACAAGTGTGATATTGATAAAGTGCCTTTAAAGAAAAAGGCTGTGGAGCGTGTTAATTATTTAAGTGAAATAGCTGTCAAAACACTTTTAGATGAACCTGATGTAAAAACCATGAAAGGCATCAGAGATAGTTTTATCATGCTTTTAATGTATGATACAGCTGCAAGGCTTAATGGAATCGTAAATCTTTCGATTTGTGACATTAAATTATCAAAAACTCCAGTTGTTACACTTCATGAAAAAGGTTCGAAAATTAATACAGTGCCTATTATGACAAGCACCGTAGAACATTTTTCAAACTATATGAGTATATATCACCCTGACGAAAGTCTGTATTCAAAAGAGCCATTATTCTACAGTTTAAAAGATGGAGTAAAAAAGAAAATTGACGATAGCACTATTAGAAAATTTATGAAAAAATATGGTGTTTCTGCTCGTGGAAAGTGTAAAGAAATTCCTGAAAATATTCACCCACATTTACTAAGGCATTCAAGAGCAATGCACTTATATCAGCATGGAATGGATCTAACACTTGTATCTCAGTGGCTAAATCATTCTAAACTTGAAACAACATTAATTTACGCTCATGCAGATACAGAGCAAAAGAGAAAGGCAATTGAACTCGCTACGTCTGGGGATAGTCCTCTTAAAGATCAGCTTAATTCTAACAAATTTGTAGTTGATGATGAGGATATGCTAAAGAGACTTTATGGGCTTAAATGATTTTTTCCAGTTATCAGGAATTTTAAATGGATTTTCATTTATCCACTTCCAGTTATCAGGAATTTTGATATTTTAGTTTTCGTGGCAAAATTCAAAACTTGCACTAAAACAGAAAAAACTTATCAGGAATTTTTTCTCGAAAACGCCCTTGTTACAAGGCTTCTTTCGAGGTTTCCTGATAAGTTCTTTTTCCTGATAACCAGTATTATCGGGAATTCCTGATAATCTTGGCAAGCAGGGCAAGGTTGTACAAAACCTCACCTTTGCTTGTTGGGGAATCCCCCAATCCCCTTTTCAAACAATGATTAACATCATTGAGCCACGCACCATAAATGGTGCTATTTTTATACAGATATTATCTCTCGTCATGTGCATTTTCTTTACTAATTTTATCCCGTTCTATTCCC
>JAWXVD010000050.1:0-21731 GCA_044425705.1 Eubacteriales bacterium
CAAGAAAGGCAAGATAGTAAGAATGGATAAAATTTTATTTGTATCACTAGGTTGTGATAAAAACTTAGTAGATTCAGAGATGATGATAGGCATGTTAGCAGAGTATGGCTATCAATTTACGGATGATGAAAGAGAAGCTAGTGTGATTGTAGTAAATAGCTGTTGTTTTATCAATGATGCGAAAGAAGAAAGTATTAATACTATATTAGAAATGTCTGAGTTAAAGAAGGATGGTAAGTTAAAATCATTAATCGTAGCAGGGTGTTTGGCGGAACGTTATAAAGAAGAAATACAAAGTGAAATTCCAGAAGTAGATGCAGTCTTGGGAACAGGTGCCATTGATAAAATTATTGAAACGGTAAATGATACCTTAAAAGGTCATAGCGAAAATCATTTTGAGGATTTAACAGCAACACCAGTTTATGGAAAGAAAAGAATTGTAACAACAGGTGGTCATTACGCACATTTAAAAATTGCAGAAGGCTGTGATAAACACTGTACCTATTGTATTATCCCTAAAATTCGAGGAACTTATCGAAGTGTGCCTATGGAAGTATTATTAAAAGAAGCAAAAGAGCTAGTGGAAAATGGGGTGAAAGAATTGATTTTAGTAGCACAGGAAACTACCCTTTATGGAATGGATTTATATGGAGAAAAAAGATTACCACAGTTACTTCACGAACTCTGTAAAATAGAAGGTTTATATTGGATTCGAATTTTATATTGTTATCCAGAGGAGATTACAGATGAATTAATCCAAGTGATCAAAACAGAAGAAAAAGTTTGTCATTACTTGGATATTCCAATTCAACATGCTTCAGATGCTGTCTTAAAACGTATGGGTAGAAGAACCAATCAACAACAATTACGTGATATGGTAGAAAAATTAAGAACAGAAATTCCTGATATCTGTTTGCGAACAACATTGATTACAGGATTCCCAGGAGAGACGGAAGAAGACCATGAAGAAACCATGGGATTTGTAGATGATTTAGAATTTGATCGTTTGGGAGTATTTACTTATTCACCAGAAGAAAATACACCAGCAGCCAATATGGAAGAGCAGATTGCAGAAGAAATCAAAGCTGATAGAAGAGATGAAATTATGGAGTTACAACAAGAAATTTCATTTGAAAAAGCGGAAGATATGATTGGAAGAACCATATGGGCAATGATTGAAGGTAAGGTAGCAGATGAGTCAGCCTACTTGGCTAGAACTTACAAAGATGCACCTAATGTTGATGGATATCTATTTATTAACACAGGGAAACAACTGGTAACAGGTGATTTCGTACAAGTTAGAGTAACAGGTTCATATGAATACGATTTAATAGGAGAAATGGAAGATGAATTTACCCAATAAATTAACAATTTTTAGAGCCATATTGATTATACCATTTGTTGTTGTATTGTTGACAGATTTAGGTGGAGATGCAGGAAAATGGATTGCTCTCTCTATTTTTATTGTAGCTAGTTTAACAGACTGGTTAGATGGATATATTGCCAGAAAATATAATTTAGTAACTAATTTTGGAAAGTTTATGGATCCTTTAGCGGATAAATTATTGGTCAGTGCAGCTATGATCTGCTTGGTAGAAACAGGACAGTTGCCTGCATGGATTGTAGTGATTATTATTAGCCGTGAGTTTATTATTAGTGGTTTCCGTTTGATTGCATCAGATAACGGTGTGGTAATTGCAGCTAGTTATTGGGGAAAATTTAAAACAGTTTCTCATATGTTAATGATTTGTCTCATGATAATGGATCTTTCAGCAATTGCAATTGTTACAGATGTGGTTATGTGGATTGCCTTAGCATTGACAATCGTTTCATTGCTAGATTATTTATGGAAAAATAAGGATATTATGAATTCTGAAACAACATAAAAATAACAACAGTGTACCTTAAGGGGTATACTGTTTTTTTGACACAATGAAAGTGAAGGGTATCGGATGAAAAATAAAATTTTTCATCCGGTAATTTATCTCAAAAGGAGTCAAAGTTGCCAGGTTGAGAGAAAGTGAATGGTGTTGTATGAGTGAAAGAGAAAAGGTAGATTTAGCAGAATCTGTGGTTTCGTTATTAAAAGAAAACAAATTGACAATTGCCACGGCAGAATCTTGTACAGGAGGCATGTTAGGAGCCAGATTGATTGATGTGCCTGGTGTTTCAGAGGTATTTATAGTGGGACATATTACCTATGCTAATGAAGCAAAAATGGAAGTTCTTGGAGTTTTAGAAGAATCTTTACTCCAATATGGTGCTGTCAGTACTGTTGTTGCAAAGGAAATGGTAGAGGGCTTGATACAATCTAGTCATGGGAAGGTTGGTATCTCTATTACAGGGATTGCAGGTCCAGGTGGCGGTACAGCAGAAAAACCAGTAGGAACAGTGTTTATGGGATGTCATGTTTGTGGGAAAACTACAGTAAAGGGGTATCTTTTTACTGGAAATCGTGCTACCATTAGAGAGAAGGCAGTACAAGAGGCACTTATATTATTACAACAGTGTATTTTAGAATCAATTGCTGCCAATCAAATCTAAAAGGAAGTTAAGTTGTGTTCTAAGCATATAATCACTTACCACATAAAAACAATTACTTAGAAAATCAGTACGCTAAGGATTTGTGTATTTATAACTTTCTTTATCTGGCGAGTCAGCCATATTTTCAAAACAGAGAAAATTAAAAAGATGGGATGTGGTAAGATTGATTGTGAAGATTAAAAAATAATAGATTATTACAAAAAACAGTTGACAAAATCGAACAAATGTTTTATTCTTTAAAAAGAAAAAGAACACTCGTTCGCTATAGGTTATATGTGAGCTACAAGGTACGTTCGCATTTGTACGGAAATTTGATGGATAAGAAGGAGAATAGTGTGAAAAATAAGATTTTTCACACGGCAATTTGTACCTTACGGTAACCCCTTTCTAAACGAAAGGGCTACAAGTTGCCAGACTATGAGAAAGGTATAGGTATTAAAATGGAAAAGAATGATAGACTAAAAGCCCTAGATGCGGCATTATCACAGATAGAGAAACAATTCGGAAAAGGTGCCGTTATGAAATTAGGTGATCCTATGGCACAAATGAATGTTGAGACAACACCTACTGGTTCTCTCAGCTTAGATATTGCATTAGGATTAGGTGGTATTCCTAAAGGAAGAATCATTGAAATCTATGGACCAGAATCAAGTGGTAAGACAACGGTAACATTACATATGATCGCAGAGGTACAAAAGAGAGGTGGAATTGCAGGGTTTATTGATGCAGAGCATGCATTGGATCCTGTTTATGCAAAGAAAATAGGAGTAGATGTAGATAATCTTTATATTTCACAACCAGATAACGGAGAGCAAGCATTGGAAATCACAGAAACTATGGTACGCTCAGGTGCCATTGATATCGTAGTAGTGGATTCAGTAGCTGCTTTAGTTCCAAAAGCAGAAATCGATGGAGAAATGGGTGATAGTCATGTGGGATTACAAGCCCGTTTGATGTCACAAGCACTTCGTAAATTGACAGCCGTTATCAGTAAGTCTAACTGTACTGTTATTTTTATTAACCAATTACGTGAAAAAGTAGGCGTTATGTTCGGTAGCCCAGAAACAACAACTGGTGGACGTGCCTTAAAATTCTATTCAACAATTAGACTTGATGTTCGTAGAATCGAAACTTTAAAACAAAGCGGAGAGATGATCGGTAATAGAACGAGAGTAAAAGTAGTAAAGAATAAAATAGCGCCTCCATTTAAAGAAGCAGAATTTGATATTATGTTTGGTCAAGGTATTTCAAGAGAAGGAGATGTCTTAGACTTGGCGGCAGATGTCAATATCGTGAATAAAAGTGGTGCATGGTATGCCTATAATGATGCTAAAATTGGTCAAGGACGTGAAAACGCTAAGAATTATTTGCGAGAAAACCCAGCTATTTGTGTAGAAGTTGAAGAGAAGGTACGTGCTCATTTCAGTTTGGTGGATGCGAAAGAAAAAGAAGCAGCCGCAGTAGAAGCTACTACAGAAACAAAGAAAAAAGCGACGAAATAAATTTGGGATTTTTTATATTACAGGTCACGTGAGAACTGTAACATTTTTATACAATATTAAAAATAAAAGAGGTAGATACAATGGTAATTACCGAGGTGATAGAATTATCGAAATCTCGTAGTAAAGTGTATCTTGATGGGGAGTTCGCCTTTGTATTATACAAAGGCGAACTTCGTACGTTTCATATCAAAGAGGGAAATACACTGTCACAAGAAGATTATATAGAAATTATGGAAATAATTTTAACCAAGAGAGCGAAACTTCGTGCTATGAATTTATTAACAGCAAGACCATACACAGAATTTCAATTGCGAAAGAAATTGCAGGATGGATTTTATCCGGAAGAAATCATTGATTGCGCCATTAATTATGTCAAGTCTTATCATTATATCGATGATGAACAGTATGCGAGACAGTATATTGCTTATAAATTACCTACTGCAAGCAAGAAAAAGATAGAAATGGATTTATATCAAAAAGGTATTTCGAAAGAATGCATGAAGCAAGTGTTCGAAGAATTAGACGGGGAAGAAACAAAAGAACAGGAATTAGTGCTTATTCAAAAATTATTAGAAAAGAAAAGATATGTGGCAGGTGAAACGGATGCAAAAGAAACAGCACGAATTTTTGGTTTTTTGATGAGAAAAGGTTTTAAAAGTGAAGATATTAGACAAGCAATGAAGACATGGGAATAAATAAATGTTATAATTAGGTTATAATATAAAGGAATAAGGAAAATTATGAAATCTACGAAAATTAAATATATTACAATTTATTTAATCATATTTTTATTGTGTATATGCAGTAGCTTTATTGTATTTGAATGTAGAATTAAGAAAGATTTTATTGAGAAAACCCATGTCTCAAGAATGAAGGAAATAGATGGAATTCGAGTCATAATAGAAACGCAAATGAATGAATTACAACAAATTAATGATTCTATTAAAAATGAACTTTCTTCTATTTTAATCGGAATAGATAATGATTATGCAAATAAGTATAGTATCTTAAAGGTCTTGCAAGTGAAAACAAGCGAGAAATTTATTATAGAAGATATTATTTTTATTGACAATAAGAATCAACAGGCATTATCCAATACCTATGGGGCGATGTATGAAGATGGGGCTTATTATTTACAGGTTACAGTACAGGGCGAAGTGAGTACTATTTCTTTACCATCAGAGATAATAGAGCCTAACTATACCTTAAAAACTGTAAAATTGTTAGAAAATGATTCGGAATATTTGTTAGTCATACCTAGTGATCAAACTAGCTACAGTAAAATAATTTTTGTGATGGATTTACAGGAATTAGCTCATTATTTTTCGGTAGAGGAGAACTTTAGCACGGTTGGCATTTTAAATAATGCTACAGGTGAGGTTTTATTCAGTGTAGGAGATGAAATAGATCGTGTTTTAACCTATGATAAGCATACCTATATAGAAGAGGAAAAAGAGTTTATATATTTTTCGGATACAATTGCTCAAAACTATAGTGTTTTTGCTATAGAAAGTTTTGAAAATATAATTAAAGATCAAGAAGCTATATTCTTTGACTTTTATATGATATTTATAGCTTTTGGTTTGATTATTTTGATGTTTTTAATATATGCCTTTAAAATCACATACTTTCCATTGTATCAACTAGTGAATAAACTGTCGAATAATAATGTGAAAAATAAAGATTTTTTAAATGAAATAGAGGATATATTTGAAACCGAGAGTATAGATAAACAGCATTTACAAGATAAAATGGAAACCTATAAATCTGCTATTAGACATTATATGATGGGTAATTTAATCCAAAAAGAGCAACTTTACGATAATGCAGAGGAAGAGATTGAAAGAATTTTTGATAATCGAAGGAATCATGCTTTCTGCATGATACATATTTTTAGAATTAATAAAGATGATGGTATTTTAAAGGAAATAAAAGAGACATTAGGTGAGGAAAATGTATGTGTACGTATTGATTATGATGAAAACCATCAAATTCTTTTAATTGATTTTATGGCAGATTTGCAGATGAAACAGAAGATTGTAATTCATATGTTAGAAGAAGTTTGCACAAAGTATGAATGTAAGATAGCCATGAGTCATTTTACCAGTGAGCATAATGATTTGGCACGTTTATTTGCTAATGTTGCTTATGCTACAGAAGAATTATTTGAAAAGAAACTATTATTACAATTGGATGCTGGAGACCTTTACCGTAATAGAAAAGAGCAAAAGTATCCAGATACCGATAGTATTCTTAGCGAATTGGAAATTAACTTTGAAATTAAAAATTTTGGTGAGATTAAGAAGGCCATATATAAAATTCTTTCCATTTTTGATGAAAAATCCTTACCAGAATTTTATAGACGTTGTATGTTAACAGAATTAGCAACTATATTTTATAAAAATATGAATAAAGATGGGATTATATCTGAGCAATATAAGGAAAATTATAGTAAATTATTAGATTTAATTAGATATCATGAGTATGAATCTAGTCGTCAAGAGATGAAGGAGATATTATTTTCTTTAATAGATTATTTTAAGGTGGAAAGCCCTAATATTTCTATGAATACTTCTAATATTAATCGCTATGTACAAGAAAATTATAGAGATGTGAATTTTTCTATTAATACTTTAGCCTATGAGTGTGGGGTAAGTAGTGCTTATTTAAGCTATGTGTATAAAAAAAGCACGGGAATGAATCTTTCGGAATATGTTTGGAAGGTTCGTGAAGAAGAAATGATCTATTTATTAGAAAACACAGAATTAAACATTGATGAAATTAGTGTAAAAATTGGATATGACAATGTATCTAGTCTTAGACGTAAGTTTAAAAATGAAACAGGTAAAACACCGAATCAAATAAGAAAAGAAAAAAGAAATCAATAAAAAAAGCACACAATTTTTAATTTAACCATTAAAAATTGTGTGTTTTTTGCGTAAATCAAGGAAATCTTC
This sequence comes from Eubacteriales bacterium, assembly GCA_044425705.1. Classification (GTDB taxonomy): domain Bacteria; phylum Bacillota; class Clostridia; order Lachnospirales; family Lachnospiraceae; genus JAWXVD01. The sequence goes on from JAWXVD010000050.1 coordinate 7,004, forward strand.
CCTTTTTTAAGAGATGCTTAAATTATGTTTCTTGTTAGAAGTAGGTAGTTTCGTTACAATGCAATCAAGTCACAAGTCGACAAATGTGAAATAAAGAGGATGATTTTTATAGAAAGAAGGAGGAAGAATGAGTAAAGTAAAAACTTTAAAAAAGAAAGAAAAAGTGTACTTTAATAAAAAAGAATTCAAAGACTGTATACCATTATATGTGATTATGGCAATTCCCTTATTGTTCTTTATCATCATAAGGTATTTTCCTATGTATGGATTACAAATTGCATTCAGAGATTTTAAGGCAGTGGATGGTATCTGGGGTAGTAATTGGGTAGGCATGAAACATCTAATTCGTTTCGTGAGCAGTTATAATTTTTGGACGATTATTAGAAACACATTGACATTAAGTGTATATCAATTATTAGTATCTTTTCCATTATCAGTAGGATTTGCACTTGTGTTAAATTCAGCTAGGACTGGAAAGTTCAAAAAGGCAGTGCAATTGATTACATATGCACCATACTTCATATCGGTAGTTGTTCTATGTGGTATGACATTACAATTTCTTGCCACAAGGACAGGTATCTTCAATATTATATTGGTGGCACTTGGAATGAATGAAATTAACTTTATGGGAGAAGCGAGTATGTTTTCTTCTATCTATGTTTGGAGTGGTGTATGGCAAGGTGTAGGTTGGGGAACTATCGTTTACTTATCAGCACTTAGTAGTATTGAATCAGACCTTTATGAAGCAGCAGCACTTGATGGTGCGAATAAATTCCAAATTGTGAGACATATTGATTTTGTAGGTATCTTACCTATGGTAATTACTATGTTGATTATGGATGTAGGAAGATTAATGCAAGTAGGATTCCAAAAAGTATTGTTGTTACAAAATGATATGAACATAGCTAATTCGGAAGTTATTCAAACGTATACTTATAAAATTGGTCTTGCTGCACAAGTACCTGACTTTTCGTATTCAGCGGCTATTGGTTTATTTACAAGTGTTATTAACTTTATTTTATTAGTTTCAGTAAATAGAATTGCCAAGAAAATTGGCGATAATGGATTATGGTAGGAGGTAGAAATGAATAGCTTTTCAACAGTTTTTAAAAAAGGTGTAAGCTTTGAAGATAGAATATTTGTTTTTCTAATTTATGCCATTATGACAATTGCTTTTTGTATTGCAGTATATCCATTAATTTTAGTAGTAAGCTCATCTTTTAGTTCACCAGATGCAGTAGTGAATGGGAGGGTTATATTATTTCCGGTAGAGTTTACGTTAGAAGCCTATGAAGCGGTGTTTGAATATAAAGCCATTTGGTCTGGTTATAGAAATACAATCTTTATTTCTACAGTTGGTACGGTGCTGAATGTACTTTTGACATTGATGTTAGCATATCCACTTTCTAGAAAAAGTTTATATGGACGACGTCAAATTACATTTTTACTTACTTTTACTATGATGTTTAGTGCTGGTTTAATACCCACTTACATGTTGATGCAAAATTTAAGTTTAGTAGGTTCTAGATGGGCAGTCATTGTATTGGGATTGTTGCCAGTAAGAAATGTAATTTTAGCGAGAACTTTTTATGCAGAAACCATGGGACAAGATTTAATTGAAGCAGCAAAAATCGATGGAGCTAGTGAGTATGTGATTTTATGGAAGATAGTTATGCCACTATCTAAAGCAATTTTAGCAGTAATCGCATTATTTACATTTGTAGATTTTTGGAATGAATTCTTTAATTCTATGATTTATTTAAATACCAGTGCTAAATATCCATTACAATTAGTATTAAGAGAAATTTTGATGTTGAATCAAATTGATCCAAGCGTCATGGCTGTGGATCCAGATACCATGACTGCATTACAAGGAATGGCAGAACTATTAAAATATGCTATTATTGTGGTATCAAGTTTACCAGTTATGTGTTTATTCCCATTCGCACAAAAATATTTTGTACGTGGAGTGATGACAGGTGCAGTAAAAGGCTAATAAAAAATTTATAATGATAAAGGAGAGAAAAGGAAATGAAAAGACTAGTAGCATTATTACTTACAGGATGTATGACATTATCGTTATGTGCATGCTCTAATGGAGGAAGTGGAAATCAGGCGTCAACAAGTGACACAGTGGCAGAGGAAGTTGTGATTGAAGGGGATAGTAATGTAAATCCAGCGGGAGAATTTCCAATTGTAAATGAACCAATTACACTAAACATTATGGTAGCACAAGAAGCAACAGTAGAGGATATGGTAACCAATGAGTTTACTTTATACTTAGAAGAGCTTACAGGTATCCATATTGAATGGGAAACAGTACCTCAATCTAGTGCATCAGAAAAATTAAATGTTATGTTATCTACAGGAAGTGAATTACCAGATGTATTTATGGGATTTGATATCAATTTATCACAACAGAATACGTTTGGAAAAGACCAAGGTATGTTTGTAAATCTTGAACCATATTTAGAAACATATGGACCAAATATCTTAAAATCCTTTGAAGATATGCCAACATTAGAAGCTATGTCAAAATTGCCAACAGGTGAGCTTTATGGAATTTCTGGGGCAGAAGAAACATTCCATGTTAAATTCCAAGAAAAATTGTGGATTCATGAAGATTATGTAGAAGCTTTAGGCGGAGAATTACCAACTACTACAGATGAATTTAAAGAAATGTTAATTAAGATTCGTGATGAAGATATCAATGGAAATGGGAATACAAGTGATGAAATTCCATTGATCGGAGCAACAACAGGTTGGTCAACTGATCCAGTACCATTTATTATGTCAGCATTTATTGAATATTATGAAATGGATAACGTAGTAAGTGCAGAAATTCCTTTAACAGTAGTAGACGGAGAAATTAAAGTAGCAGCTGGAATAGATGATTTTAAAGAAGGTCTTATGTATATGAATGAGTTGGTATCGGAAGGATTATTAGATCCAGTGTCCTTTACTCAAGATCAAAATCAGCTTAAAACGTTAACAGGTAATGAAGAAAATATTGTTGGTGTTGTAGCGTCAGGTGCACCAGGTGGAGCTGTCAATGGAGTGGAAAATCATATGAAGTGGACAGCAATCCAACCATTAGTTGGCCCTTCTGGAAATGAATACACAAGATATGTACCATTATCACCTACCATTGGACGTTATGTAATTACTAGTGAATGTGAAAATGTGGAAGCAGCTATTAGACTTGTTGATTATTTGATGTCAGAAGAAGGTACTTTAAAATCAAATATAGGAACAGAGGGTGTAGATTGGTATTATAATGAAGATCCAGAAGTGTTAGGTTTAAATGGTGAACAAGCGGTTTATATCAGGGTGACTCCATACGGAGAGGTTCAAAATGTAAACTGGGGAAAAATTGCACCAAGTAATATGCACGATTCTCTTAGAAATGGACAGGCGGCAGATGTTAGTGCTACTAATACAGAACAGATGCTTTATGATGAATCAGCGGAAAAATATGAAAGTTTTAATGATAGTAAGTTTATTCTAGGGGTGGCTATCTTAGACGAGGATATGAGCGAATTTGTAGACATTACAACATCTTTAGAAACATATTTGAAACAAGTATTGACAGAGTATATTGTTGGAACACGTAGTTTTGATACATGGGACGCACACGTTTCTACCCTAGAATCGATGGGAGTGGAAAGATTAGAAGAGATTCTTAATACAACTTATGCAGCGCAATACGGCTCTTATGGATTGGAGTAAGAAAAATAAGTAAAAGAGTGGAGAGAGATCTTCACTTTTTTTACAAAATAAGAAAAGAGGAAGGATTATGAATAAAAAACCAAATATAGTATTTTTGTTAACGGATGATCAGAGGTTTGATACCATACATGCACTAGGAAATGAGGAGATTAAAACACCAAACATGGATTACTTGGTGAATCATGGAACTTCATTTACGAATGCGCATATTCCAGGAGGGACATCGGGGGCAATCTGCATGCCTTCTCGCGCCATGATCAATACGGGAAGAACTTTATTTCATTTAGAGAGAGAAGGGCAGAATATCCCTTGTGAGCATCGGACGTTAGGAGAAATTTTGAAAGAAGATGGATATTTTACATTTGGTACAGGAAAATGGCATAACGGGCCACCAGCCTTTACAAGAAGTTTTGATTATGGAGAAAATATCTTCTTTGGTGGAATGTGGGATCACTGGAATGTGCCAACGAACTATTATGATCCAACGGGAGAATATGATAATGTAATTAATTTTGTGGGAAATGCAGCAAATAGCAATAAAGTGACTAAGGTACATTGTGATAAATTTAATCCAGGTGTTCACTCAAGTGAATTGTTGTCAAAGACAACGGTAGAGTTTATTGAGGGAGCAAATAGGGAGCAGCCTTTCTTTGTTTATACCGCATATTTGGCGCCACATGACCCAAGAACTATGCCAGAAGAATATAAAAATATGTATGATATAGATAGCATAAAATTGCCACCTAATTTTACAAAGGATCCTGTTGATTTTGGAGTGAAAAATATTCGTGACGAAGTGTTGGCAACTTACCCTAGGGATGAAAGAAATATTAAGGAACAGATTGCAGAGTATTATGGTATGATTACTCATTTGGATCATGAAATTGGTAAGGTGATCGATGCAGTTAGAAGAAAAGGTGAATTGGAAAATACGATTTTCATTTTAGCTGGAGACAATGGACTTGCCATGGGATGTCATGGGTTAATGGGAAAACAAAATCACTATGAGCATAGTATTAGAATTCCGTTAGTATTTTCAGGTAGGGGTATTCCGGAAGGAAAGAAAGTAGACAATTATGTATATCTGTTAGATATTTTCCCAACAATCTGTGAGATGTTAGGGATAGATATTCCAGAAAGTGTAGAAGGGAAAAGTTTCTATCCTATGTTTACGGATGATACTTATAAAACAAGAGAAAATTTATATTTTGCCTATAATGACTTAATTCGTAGTGTGAAGACCTCAAAATATAAGATGATTCAATATAAAAAAATGGAAAATAGATGTGCAGTAGTAGAGGGTGAAAGTTCATCAGTGGAAGCAAATAAAACTACAATGCCAGATTATAGTTCAAAAATAGAATTATTTGATTTGGAAAAAGATCCTTATGAAATGCAAAATATAGCAGCTGAAAATCCTGAAATTGTGGAAGAATTAACTACTGTTTTATATAATTTCCGTGATGAATGGGATGATTTAGGTCATGATTTAGGGCGGAAATACTGGGATGATTTCAAAGCTGAAAAATAGAATATATGGTTTATCAATTGGCGATTTATTTCTATGGAGATAAGTTGCCAGATTTTAGAAAAAAGGAATGGTATGTATATGAAAAATATTTATGTAGCACCTAATGGAGTAGATTCCAATGAAGGAAATATAGATTTTCCAATTTTAACTGTTCAGGAAGCGAAAAAACGTGTGCTTGCTGTAGAAAGTGAAGAAGTAAATGTGATATTTCGGGGAGGAATCTATCCAATTACAGAAACAATTCTTTTCCATACTTATGATGGTGGAAGTGAAAATAAGAAAGTAACATATAAAGCCTATGAGAATGAAGTGCCTGTATTTTCTTCGGCGAAATCAATTACTGATTGGATTAAAAAAGATCCAGAGGACTTACCAGAACAATCAAAAGGTAGGGTATATATGGCAAAGTTTCCAGAGGGAGTAGACAAAATTCTCACAGTATTTGATGGAGAAGAATGTGTAGAACGTTGCCACAGTGATTTTGTAATGCCAGAAATTATGCAAGAATATAAGAGAATGGACAGTCTCAATGTTTCTTGTGAAGAAGAAAGGCACTTATTAAAGAGAGTAGATTTTAAAGCAGGGTTTCTAAAACAAAGAGACAATATGGAAGATGTGGAGCTTCGTTTTATGCCAGTACCTTGGACAATGAATTTACTACCTTTAGAAAAGGTGGATGAAGAAAATAATGTAGGAACTCTTGGAATAGAAGCAACCACACCTTTAAGTGGAAAACCTGATGGTATGCGAGTAGAGAATGATATTATGTATTTGACTACCGAAGGACAGTTTTGTACGAACTCTAAAAAGCGAGAAATTTATTATTTGGGAGATCCCACTGGAAAAGACTTTAAGACACCAACTGTGAAGTGCTATTTCTTTATTGAAGGAAATATTGATTATGAAGGCAAAGAAGATGTGCCAGTAGAAAACTTGCATTTTGAAGGGCTGGAGTTTGCATATGGATTACGAGATACCACGGAGGTTGATTATAAAGGTTCTGGTATACAACATGATTGGGAAATGTTTGATAAAACCAATTCTTTAATTCGTTTTCGAGGTGCTAAAGGTTGTTCTTTTACAGGCTGCCACATACATTCTACTAGCGCTACAGCAATAAGATTAGATTTATATTGCCAGAAGATGACTATAAAAAATAATTTATTAGATAATATTGGGAATATGGGAATTTTGCTTTGTGGATATGGTCCTGGAACAAAGGATGTGAATAAGTATAATCTGGTGACCAATAATATAATCACTAGATGTGGGGCGGAGATTTGGCATGGTCATGCCATTTTCCTATGGCAAAGTGGAGAAAATATGATCTCTCATAATACCATTCACCATAGTGCAAGAAAGGGAGTTGGTCTATGTGGAGTGAGAGTCACTATTTTAGAACATAGGTCACACACTTTTGACGAAGCTACTAAAAGTATTCGCTGGAATGAGATTGATGAGACTTTTAGAAATAGTGAGGATGAATTTGAGAATTATTTACCATATTTACATACTAGAAATAATTTGATTGAAAAAAATAATATCTATAAGGTATTAGAAAAAATAGGGGATGGTTCAGCTATTAATGTTTCTGGTGCAGGAGATGGAAATATCATCAGAGAAAATTATATTCATCATATCCCAACTTATTTTTCAAGTTCTACTTTAAGAACAGATGATTGGCAATGCGGAACGCTGATGGAGAGAAATGTTATCTATAAATCTAATATTTCTGCTATTACAAGAAAAAATTATAATCATTTGGTTAACAACTTTATGATTGACACTAATGTTGCCAATGGGTATGTAAGATTTGCATCTTATCCTAATGAAAAAGCGAATTATGGCTCGATTATTAAAAATAATATTTACTATGATAGTGAATATGAGTTTGTTCCCTTCGGAAAGGGATATTTAGTATCCGAGGAAGCTACCTTACCTGAAAATTGTGAGATTTCTAATAATTTATTCTATTCCCAAAAAGGAAATTCTACTTTGGAAAAACATCTGAAAGAAAATAATGAAAAGGGAAGTAAAATTGGCAATCCACTATTTCGTGATATTGAAAAAGGTGATTTTAGATTTCAGGAAGATTCTTTTGCTCTCCAAATGGGAATTGATGAAATTGATGTTTCAACTACAGGAGTTAGTGAGGAATATCCAGAAAGATTAAGAAAATTAGAGTATATAGGTTCAATGGATGATGACTATGAAAGAGGTAGTAATCCTAATAAAAAGAATTATAATTGGTGGTAGGAGAAGAAAGGTTGAAAATAAGATTTTTCAACTAGAAATGTATCTCTTGACGGAAAGTTCTTAAAAAAAGAAATGACTATAAATTACCAGAATGAGAGAAAGTGACGGTTATAAACATGCAAGAAACAACACAATTAGAATTTATGAAATCATATTTGAAAAAAATAGATTGTGTCATAGAAAATGGAGTTTATAAAGATGATTGGAAGTCTTTAAGTAATCACAAGGTACCTGATTGGTACCAAGATGCTAAGTTTGGAATTTTTATACATTGGGGGCCATATTCATTGGCGGAGTATGGAAATGAATGGTATCCACGTTTTATGTACCAACCCAATATGGAACGGAGAGGACAAAATTACTACGAACATCATAAAGAGGTCTATGGAGAGCCCAAGGAGTTTGGATATAAGGATATGATTCCTATGTTTCAGGCGGAAAAATTTGATGCTGCTTCTTGGGCTGAGTTATTTCAAGAATCGGGGGCAAAATTTGTAATGCCAGTAGCGGAACATCATGATGGTTTTCAAATGTATGACAGTGAAATCTCAGATTGGTGTGCTAGCAAAATGGGACCGAAAAAAGATGTGATGGGGATTTTAAAAGAAGAAGTAGAAAAAAGAGACATGATATTTACAGCTTCTTCTCATCGTGTAGAACATTATTGGTTTTTAGGTGGTGGTCGTTTATTTGATAGTGATATGCCACCAGCAGGTGAAGAAATTCCCTATGGGGATTTATATTGGCCTTCTGTACCAGATGATATTTTCCAACATCATGAAATTGATACGGAAGTTGATACTTTATTTATGGAAGATTGGCTAGTACGGACTTGCGAAATTGTAGATAAATATAAACCTAAAATTTTATATTTTGATTGGTGGATTCAAGTACTACCGATGAAACCTTATTTGAAAAAATTTGCGGCCTATTACTATAATCGAGCAAATGAATGGGGGCAAGAAGTAACCGTCGTGTTTAAGCATGATGCTTATGCCTATTCTTCTGGGATTAGAACCATTGAAAGGGGACAATTAGCAAATATTTCACCTAATTATTGGCAAATTGATACCTCTGTAGCTAAGAATTCTTGGAGTTACACAAAAGATAACGATTATAAGAGTTCTTATGAAATTCTTTGTGATTTAATTGATGCAGTAAGCAAAAATGGTTCCATGCTATTAAATATTGGCCCTAAGGCAGATGGAACAATTCCCAAAGAAGATGAAGCAATATTACGGCAAGTAGGGAAGTGGATGAAGGTGAATGGAGAAGGCATCTATGATACTACATTTTGGAAGGTTTTTGGGGAAGGACCAACGCAAGTGCCAGATGGTTTCTTTACGGAAAGGGATAAGGGTAATTACACATCAGAAGATTTTCGCTTTACCTATAAGGAAGGTAATATTTATGCCTTCTCTATGAAATGGAGTGCAGATGGTGTGGCTCGGATCAAATCATTGGGTCAAGGATATCACTTGTTTAAAGGATATTGTAAGACAGCAATTTCAAAGGTAGAAGTATTTGGATCTAAGGTAGGTTGTAATTTTATACATAGTAAAGACTATTTGACTGTGATTTGTTCGGATATGGAAGAAGGAATGCCTGTTTGTATTAAGGTTACTGTGGAATAAAGAATGAGCCAAGAGGGCTAAAGGATATTTTGTACTTATTTATGATTTTGTGTGAACAGTAACTTTCACTCCTATAAATGGGTGAAAAGAGATAAAAATAGCAGGGACTTGTTAATTTGGTAGATTTGTACGTGTTTTTCCTTGACATAATAGAAAAATTTGTATAAAATTGAACTATTGTAGAATTGTTAAATAGAATTGGTTAGGAATTATGAATGTAGCGGTATATTCGATAATTTAGAGTTTGTTCTATGAGAGATAAATGTACAATGAAAATTAAATAAGGAGGTGCTCCTGTACATGCTGACGACGATAATATGTGTTATCGTAGCACTGGTTATTGCTGTTCCGATTGCCATCGTATTAACCACTAATACTTTGAAAAATTCGGCTGAATCCGTAATTGGAAATTCAGAAACAAAAGCAAGAGAGATTATTGATGAAGCTCTTAAAACTGCTGAAAGTAAAAAACGTGAAGGTCTGTTAGAAGTGAAAGAAGAATCTATTCGTTCAAAAAATGAATTAGATAAAGAAATCAAAGAACGCAGAGCTGAAGTACAACGTTATGAAAGAAGAATGCAGCAAAAAGAAGAGAATATCGATAAGAAAACAGATGCTATCGAGAAAAAAGAAGCAAGTTTAGCGGCTAAAGAAGAAGTTCTAAGTAAGCAAAAAGAAAAAATTGCCAAGCTGAATGAAGAACGCGTACAGGAACTAGAACGAATTTCGGGACTAACCTCTGAACAAGCGAAAGATTACTTATTGAAAATTGTTGAAGATGAAGTGAAACATGAAACAGCTATGCTTATTAAAGAATTAGAAAGCAAAGCAAAAGAAGAAGCAGACAAAAAAGCCAAGGAATATGTAGTAACAGCCATACAGAAATGTGCGGCAGACCATGTGTCGGAAACTACTATTTCAGTAGTGCAACTTCCAAATGATGAAATGAAGGGAAGAATTATTGGTAGAGAGGGAAGAAATATTAGAACACTTGAAACCTTAACGGGTATCGACTTAATTATTGACGATACACCAGAAGCAGTTATTCTTTCTGGATTTGATCCAATTCGTAGGGAAGTGGCTAGAATAGCACTTGAAAAATTAATTGTGGATGGTCGTATTCATCCAGCCAGAATTGAAGAAATGGTCGAAAAGGCACAAAAAGAAGTAGAGATAATGATTAAAGAGGAAGGTGAAGCCGCATTACTTGATGTAGGAGTACACGGTATTCATCCAGAACTTGTAAGATTACTTGGTAAGATGAAGTTTAGAACTAGTTATGGTCAAAATGCATTAAAGCATTCTATTGAAGTTGCACAGTTATCAGGATTGTTAGCAGCTGAAATGGGGCTAGATGTGAGAATGGCAAAAAGAGCTGGATTATTGCATGATATCGGAAAAGCCGTTGATCATGAAATGGAAGGTTCTCATATCCAATTAGGGGTTGAACTTTGTAGAAAATATAAGGAATCACATATGGTCATTAATGCAGTGGAATCACATCACGGTGATGTGGAGCCAACATCTCTTACTTCATGTATTGTACAAGCTGCAGATACAATTTCAGCAGCAAGACCAGGAGCAAGAAGAGAAACATTAGAAACATATACTAGTCGTTTAAGACAACTAGAAGATATAACAAACAATTTCAAAGGTGTAGATAAATCTTTTGCCATTCAGGCAGGTAGAGAAGTTCGTGTTATGGTAGTTCCAGAACAGATTAATGATGCGGCTATGATTCTATTAGCTAGAGATGTATCAAAACAAATCGAAGCTGAATTAGAATACCCAGGACAGATCAAAGTAAATGTTATTCGGGAAAGCAGAGTTATTGATTACGCGAAGTAAGATAGGAAACGTCATAAATGTGGTTATCACATTTATGGCTTTTTTTTGATGATAATTTCAAAAAACAATGGTATAATACTTATATTCTAAGGCATTATTTTGCGTGAAAATTAATTAGGAGGATAGATTATGGATTATAAACCATTGCCGATAGGTATTGATAATTATGAAGAGATTATAGAAAAAGGATATTATTATGTAGATAAAACTATGTTAATTCAGAAATTATTGGATTCTACTGCAAAAGTGACTATTTTTACTAGACCAAGACGTTTTGGAAAAAGTTTGAATTTGAGCATGCTACAATATTTTTTCGAAACGAATGATAGTGATAATGCACGGTTGTTTGAGAAACGAATGATAGCAAAAGCAGGGGATAACTATACTAAGCATATGGGAAAATATCCAGTCATTATGTTGAACTTCAAAGAAGGAAAACAACTTACCTTTTTATCTTCTTATACACATATAAAATCTTCTATTGTTAATGAATTTAATCGTCATAAAGAACTTTTGACAAAATATTCATTTGAACAGTGGGAAATAGAAAAATATAGCCAATTAATGAGTGGTGTTGGAGATATAGATCTTTATGTAGATTCCATTAAATTTCTCACACAATGTTTAGAAAAAGCATATGGGGAAAAAGTAATTCTTTTATTAGATGAATATGATGTGCCTTTAGAAAATGCCTATTTCAAAGGATTTTATGATGAAATGATCGCTTTTATTAGGGGAGTGTTGAGTGGTGCTTTGAAAACGAACAACTCCTTATTTATGGCCGTATTAACAGGGTGTTTGAGAATTAGTAAAGAAAGTATTTTTACAGGACTTAATAACTTGGAGATTGTATCAATAGAAAATAAAGCATATGGAGAATATTTTGGATTTACAGAAGAAGAAGTAGAAGAAATGTTAGTTTATTATCAAAGACAGCATCGTAGCGATACTGTAAAAGAATGGTATAATGGTTATTTGTTTGGAAGAACAAGGATATATAATCCATGGAGCATGGTCAACTATATGAAGTCGCTTTTGACAGATGAGAATGAATATCCAAAACCTTATTGGTCCAATACTAGCTCTAATAGTATCGTGAAAGATTTAATTGAACGAAGTGATGCAGTAACCAAGTCTGAATTAGAAATTTTGATGGCAGGCGGAACTATAGAAAAATTGATTCATGAAGATATCACTTATGAAGAGATTTACAGTAATATGAATAATCTTTGGAATTTTTTATATTTTACAGGATACCTAAAGAAAATTTCAGAGCGATTTGAAGAAGATTGTACTTATGTAACATTACAAATTCCCAATAAAGAGGTGGGGTATATCTATAAAATGCATATTATGGGATGGATGGAGTCACGTATTAGGCAGACCAATCTTAGTAAATTGTATGAATCAACCATAGCAGGTGATGTGGAGAATATAGAAAATGAGATAGACCGAATATTAGAAAGTACAGTTAGTTATTACGACACCAACAATAGTAAGGCGGGAGAATCATTTTACCATGGGATTATGGTAGGTCTATATGCAGGAATTAGTGATTATCAAGTGTTGTCAAATCGAGAAAGTGGTAATGGTAGACCAGATTTAATTATCAAATATCCTAGTTTTAAAGGAAAAGCTTATATTATAGAATTTAAAATCACAACAAAACATACAGAATTAGAAGAGGCAGCAAGAAAGGCTTTATTACAGATTGATGAGCAAAATTACCGAGATGGTCTTTTAGCGGATGGCTACACTGATATTACAGTGTATGGTATTGGGTTTTATAAAAAAAGTTGCTTGGTGTTGAAGGGGTGAAAGGGATAATATATTTTATTAAAACAGAAAAAGTACAAATTCTCTAGTGAAATATCCATAGACGTTCTATGGATATTTCTTTATTCTAACGGTATATGCAATTTGTCTTTTACAAGCTAAAGTTATCAGACTTTGGTCAACTACTGGCAATTGATGTGTAAACTTGAAAGAGGAGGGGATGTTTTACCATGAAATTAGAAAACTGGGAGCAAAAGCAAAGGAATTTTGAAGCATTCTGGGAAAAAGATTATTATGAAAGATGCAATATGTCCATTCGTATTGAAAATGAGGCATTGAAGGGAAAAAGGTATAATGATGTTCCTTTGAAACAAAGATTTATGGATCCAGATTTTTTAGCTAATAAATGGAAGTTTATGGCGGATAATACTCAATTTTTTGCAGATGCCATTCCTTGTTATAGTATAGATTTTGGTACAGCGGCACATGCTACATATTTTGGATGTGAACCACAGTTTGGAGAAGATACCATTTGGTTTGAGCCGATTATGAAGGAAGATGATATTAAACTACTGCAATATACAGATGCGGGAAGAAAAGTTTTTCTAGAACATTTAGATATTGTGAAGCAGTTGGTATCAAAGGCGAAACATGATGTGTTTATTCCTATGACAGATAATTGTGGAATTGTGGATGCTTTGGGGCATCTAAGGGGAAATGAGAATCTGTTAATGGATATGATTGATAATCCAGAATTTGTAAAAGAATCTATTGCAAAGATTACGGCGGTTTGGAAGGAAACACAGGTAAGCTTCTTTGAAGCCGTAAAAGCAGGGAATTTAGGTGGCACAGCACATTCTTGGATGCAGTTATGGTGTCCTAAAAGACATGCTCAGATTCAATGTGATTTTTCTGTTATGATTTCACCAGATATGTATGAGGAGTTTGTATTACCAGAATTAATTGAAACATCGAGCTTTTTAGACTACACGACATATCATCTTGATGGGCAGGAGCAAATTCGCCATCTGGATTATATTTTATCGGTGGATACTATAGATAATATTCAGTGGACACCAGTAGCAGGACAGCCAACAGCAGCTAACTTTATCGAAGTATTTAAACGCATTCAAAAGAGTGGAAAAGGATTGATTCTGACACCACCTGCCAATGAAGTGGAATTTATAGTGGACAATTTATCTCATAAGGGGTTACGTTTGAATATCTTGGATGTGACGAGTGAGGAACAAGCGAAGTATTTGATAGAATATGCAAAGAAGGCATCTAGAAATATTTTAAACAAATAAGGAAGTTGAAAAATAGGAGTTTTCAACCAGCAACTTGTCTCTTGCGAGAAACCTCTTTCATAAATGAAAGAGCTACAAGTTGCCAGACTGAGAGAAAGAGAAGGATGAGATTATGACAGTAAAACCAATCATACAAAGAGTAAATGAGCAAATTATAAAAGTGACGTATGTGCCAGAAAATCAAAAAGAAGTGGAAAGTGAATTGATTAAATTAGAAAATATTCAGGATTTATCGCTAGATGGATTTTGTACTGTGGAGGATAGACCACAGTTTCTAAAAGATGGAAAAACTTACCTTTCTGATTTGGGAGTAACATTTACAGAGAAGGAAATTTTTGTAACGAGAAGTGATGAAAAAGCTGAAATGAAGAAGAAATTAACAGCCAATGGTTGGGTGTATTACAATGATGAAGTAGAAAATGTTTCATTAGGTATGTCTTATGGAATTACAGCGAAATTTCAAACCTATGGAAAGCAAATTTTAACAGGTCTTGGTCAATATGAAGACGGTGTGTTTGATTATTCAGGTAAAAAAGAATATATGTATCAATCCAATATGAGAAATGCTTTTCCTGTGATGGTATCTAGTGAAGGTTATGCTATTTTTATCGATACAGAAAGCAGTATGATTTTTACTTCAGAGAAGG
>JAWXVD010000051.1:0-21667 GCA_044425705.1 Eubacteriales bacterium
GAAAAGCGTGGAAGGACACAAGGAGAAATTAATTTAATAAAAAATTTAATGGAAAGCATGGAAGTAAACATGGAGCAAGCAATGGAGTTGTTAAAAATATCGCCTAAAAAACAAAAAAATCACATAAAACTATTGAATAGTAACATTATGAGTTAATACTGTTGAATGTGAAGCCCAAATTCCGTGACCTCACTAAATTCTTTTGCTATACCTTAGTCAGAAAACAATCTTGCGAGGTATCAATGTATACGATTGTCTCATTAGGAATTTCTAATTCCTATATCTATTTTCAAATCTAGCAAGTGTACTGTTCTTGCTAAAATCCCAAACAAACTAATAAAAAGCAAGAGCACTATATAGGGAAAGATAAGCTAATGATTTTCATATTCATTCACTGCATTTTTATAGGAATAGCTATCACCTAAAACTGGCATATTTGAATCGTAAGGTAGAAATTGCTCAGTGAAAAATTTTCTTTTCTAATATATACTCTCTTGTGATAAAATGAAAGAGAGGAAAACAATGGGGAAAGAAAATGTAGTCACCAATCAATATATCAGCAATCCAAATATTTTTGCTGATATGATTAATTTTAAAGTCTATCAGGGGGAACAGATTGTGAAAGCTGATGATTTACGAGAACTGGATGTTTCATTGTTAGCGATTCTGGAAGACGGCAAAGTTGTCAAAACAATAGAGAAGCATAGAGATGTGGTGAAATTGTGGAAGGTTATGAGTACAGAGCAAGTTACTTATTGTATCTTTGGTATCGAAAATCAGTCCCTAATTCACTATGCTATGCCAGTAAGGACAATGCTATATGACATCTTGCAATACCAAAAGCAAGTAGATAATATAGGCGATAAGCATAAAAACTCAAATGATTATAGAGGACATTCTAATGGAGAATTTTTATCCAAATTCTATAAAGAAGATAAATTAATTCCTGTGATTACTATTGTCATGTACTGGGGAAGTGAAAGCTGGGATGGACCACGTAGCCTAAAGGAAATGATGATTGATGTCCCAGAAAAACTAGAACCTTTCTTTCAAGACTATAAATTATTTTTGATAGAACCAGAAATGCTTCAGGAAGAGGAACTTGATTTACTCCAAACAGATTTAAAAGAAGTAATGTCATTTATGAAATATCAAAGAGACAAAAAGAAGATGAAAGAATTATTACAAAATACCGAAAAATTAAAGCATTTAGATGCGAACACTGCAATGGTCATCAATAGTGTAACTAAATTAAAAATTAAAATAAATAAAGAAGAAAGTGAGGAAGTGAATATGTGTCAAGCAATCGATGAAATGATGGAGGATAGTAGGTTATTAGGGGTAGACCAAGGAATTAGCCAAGGGATAGAGCAAGGAATAGAGTATACTATGATTAATCTTATCATAAAAAAAATGCAAAAAGGAAAATCAGTAGAAATCATAGCAGAGGAATTAGAGTATGAGATACAATATATCACTCCAATTGTATCTGTAGTGTGTCAATATGCACCAGAGTATGATGTGGATGCAATTATGAAAGCGTTGTAAAAGTCGCACAGAAGATGTAAATGAATGTATCCAAACACTATTGTATGCACAATGAATCTTGTGGTAGTTGCAATACCTATCCTGTTAACTATTGCGATTGCAATGAATTTGGATTCGATTCTAGATATGTTATATGGTTGTAAACATCAGTTATGAGAAATATTTTTTGTAGTAACAGATAGGTAAATTCAAATTCTGAGAAGAGTAGATATGATAATTGCTCGTTACGGAGAGGCGAATGAGGATAATGAACTTTGTTTTCAGACAGATATTGAAGCGGTGATATCGCAAGTGGAAATATATAATCAAGTATGGTATGTGCGAAATTTAAAGGCGAATGGGGCAAGTAAGATTATCCAACAAACGATAGATGTTGTCCGTGAGATTATTATCAGATTGGAAGAAATACCAGATGGATGTGCGGAGATATTTCCTTTTGAGATGATAGACCAGTTAAGGGAAGAGTATTTGTAGTCATCCGTAAGTGATTTGAAGTACGTACAGCTGTTTGAAAGGGGAAACATCAATGTTTATTAGTATATTACTATATATTCTTGCATGGGTTGTGTGTGTAAATGTAGTAGCATTTATTATTTTGTTTAAGGGTTCATGGAGCCGTTTGTTAGCTTTTTCAGATATTTATGCTGCTGGTCCTACACCTGGAGAAAATCCAGTACATTTACAGCCATTTTCCACAATTGGGAATTATTTAACCAGTTGGTCTAATTGGTTTCATCGTTTAAATATTATTGCAAACATTGCTGTATTTGTACCAGTGGGTATTTTGATTGGAATTGTATTAAAAGGAAAGACAGGATTGATAGTAGCTATCATTATGGGAGCCATCTTTTCTTATGGACTTGAAACGGTACAGTACATGTATGCCATCGGTTCTTTTGATGTGGACGATATCATATTAAATACCATCGGTGCAGCAGTTGGATATTTATTGACCAGAGGATATGTAAAGTATGCTGGTATGATAATTACCAGAGGTAAAGAGTTGGTCAGAAAAATTAGGGAATAAAGAAAAACTAGTACTCCATTTGCACTTATGAGATAGTCATTTATGTATAGGAACGGAAATATTTTCATGACTAATGAACAATCAAATAGAGATTTACAGGTTAAATAAATTTTTTTGATTTTGATGAATATACCACTTGTTTTTCCCTAAAATATTCTTTATAATAAAGCTACAAAAGCAAGAGTTCTAATAACTTCGTATAATTATATTCGCATATAAAATATGAAAGTATCTATAATCTATCCTATTCTAGGAAATGAGAGAATGATCTTCTCGCTTTGAAATCACCCAATAATAAAAGCAGAAGATGGATAGAAATGGATACAATACCTTGCAAGATTAGCCATGAGTTAAGGGTAGTTCTTTGGCAGTATGTATTTTTGTCATATATCTTCTGTACCAACAGACACAGGAGAATTTGCCTATGGAACAAAATACAACCTTGAGTAATACCATTGAATTAGCAAAAGATAAAATCAGATATGACAGCGCAGTAAAGAAATTGTTGTCTGAAAACATTTTACTGGCATGGATTATGAAGCACTGTATGAAGGAGTATGAAGATTTTTCGGTAGAGGAAATCGCTACCAAATACATCAATGGAACACCAGAAATATCAACAATCCCAGTGGAGCAAGATGTGGAAGGGGTATCACAGAGAGTTCCAAGCAGTGGAACGGAAGATGCATCCATACAAGAGGGAACGATTACCTTTGATATTAAATTTCATGCCATTGTACCGACGGTACAAGGTGCCATTAGATTGATTATTAATCTAGAAGCACAGAATGATTATACACCAGGGTATCCCTTAGTTACACGAGGTGTGTACTATAGCAGTCGGATGATATCGGCGCAATCAGGAACTGTATTTTTCAAATCCCATTACGAAAAAATTCAAAAAGTATATTCGGTATGGATATGTACAAATCCACCAAGGAGACATCAGAATACCATTACTTCCTATCAGATGATAGAGAATAATCTTGTAGGAGATGTACACCAACCTGTAGAATTTTATGATTTAATCAATGTCATGATGATTTGTCTAGGAGCTAGTGAAGATACGGAGCATGAAGTGTTGAAGCTGCTGGATATTTTGTTAAAGGATAAGATTTCGGCGGAAGAAAAGAAAGAAAGATTGCATGAGGAATTTCATATCCCCATGACCCAGAATATAGAAAGCGAGGTAGGCGTTATGTGTAATTTAAGTGATGGAATCGAGCAACGTGGGATTGAGATTGGAGAAAAGCGTGGAGAAAAGCGTGGAGAAAAGCGTGGAAGGACACAAGGAGAAATTAATTTAATAAAAAATTTAATGGAAAGTATGGAAGTAAGCTTGGAGCAAGCAATGGAGTTGTTAAAAATATCACCTAAAAAACAAAAAAAATACATAAAACTATTGAATAGTAACGTTATGAGTTATATAAGCTACTAACAAGCAAGGTTGCTATAGGGGGATAATGTAAAAAGAGGATTACCAACCACTGGCAACCCTCTTTTATTATTTTTATCAAATTTATCTAGAACCTTTCGTAATCAATACAACTTTTATTGTCTGTAGTATAATCTTAAAATCTAACCAAAGACTCCAATTATCAATATATTCTAAATCTAATTTTACCACTTCATCAAAGTCCATAATATCGCTGCGTCCACTGATTTGCCACATGCCTGTTAGACCAGGAGTGATACTTAAACGGCGGCGATAATACAGGCTGTATTGTTCGAACTCATCCATTGTTGGCGGTCTTGTGCCGATTAAGCTCATGTCACCTTTCACAATATTAAAAAATTGTGGTAATTCATCTAAGCTTGTCTTGCGGATAAACGCTCCTACTTTTGTGATTCGTGGGTCATTTTCCATTTTAAACATTAATCCTTTGATTTGGTTTTGATCCATTAATTTTTTCTTGCGTTCTTCTGCGTCGATGTACATAGATCGGAATTTATAGATTTTAAAGCGACGACCATTTTTACCAACTCTTGTTTGTGCGAAAATAATAGGACCTTTTGATTCGATTTTGATAGCTAGAGCGATAAAGGGGAATAAAATAATGGTGCCTAACAATCCAACACTACCACCAATGATATCAATAAAACGCTTGATTAACATTTTTCTGAAATCAAATTGTTGTAAGGAAAAGGAAAGAACGGTATATCCTGCAAAATTACTGATTCTTTTTCCTGCCATATTTAGCTCGGGTACATCCACGTTTACGTGGCAGGTGATTCCCATACTCTCTAAATCATGTATTAATTCTTTCAGTTGTTTGCGATTGTAATCGGGTAAATGGATAAAAACTTCATCTAAAGTAATTTGTTTAACCGCATTATAGAGGGATTCTTTGTTTGCGATAATAGGGATTCCGTTAATTGATTTTCCAACCATATCAGCATCCATAACGGCAATAGCAGTTACTTGATAATCCCATGCATTATCATTGGAAATATGGCTGAGAATTTCATCCATATCTGTTTGTTCCGTAAGAATAATTACCTTGTTGCTATTTCCGCTGTGGCGATAATTTCGTACCATGTATCGTTTGAATAACATGTGTCCGCCAAAAGTTAAAATGCAGTTAGCGATAGCAAAACAGGTGAATACCATTCTAGATAAATCGTAAGTGGCTTGGTTAAAGTAAAGCATGACAATTAGTACCAATAACAATGCTACAACATATTTAATGATGTTGAGTATTTCCATATAATAGCGTTTTTTGAAAAAATTTCTGTTAGGATCAAATATTAAATTGTAAAGAATACATATGATGATTAAGTACAAAGTAGAAAGATTATGGATATCTCTTGGGAATTTTTCGCCAATGATATCGAATCTAAGAAATAAAGCTATTTCGTAAGAAATAATAATGCTAATACAATCAATTGCTAACAAAGCAGATGTTTCTATTAGTTTATTTTTTGTTTGTGTCATATAAATAATATCCCTTCTTTGTTATATACAGAGGTGACTTTTCGGTGTATAGACATGAGTCTTTCTTATTTTACAGAGTTGTGATGGAAATTACAACTCTTTTTCATACATTTTCCGATAGAAAACTAGCTGGTAGTATTAAATTGAAGGTTTACGACAATTTTCGATGGATTTTTGTATAGTTACAGGTTACATGTGAACTATAATAAAGGGCTATGATGTTTTATAAAAAGTAATAGAATTCACTTGTCTTACGATAGAGAAATGTTATAATGAGGGATAAGCGTTATTTGTAAAAAGTAATACTAGAATGGAGCGACCTATGTTAGGATTTATTAAAAAAGATGTAGAATTATGGAAGATGATGATTACCATTGCATTACCTATTGCATTTCAAAATTTATTATCTAGTTTAACACAGATGATGGATACCATTATGTTAGGAGAGTTAGGGGATATTCCGTTAACAGCTTCTTCTCTTGCCAATCAAGTATTCTTTATTTTTAGTTTATTTATATTTGGAATCAGTGGTGGCGGAGCCATTTTAACAGCACAATATTGGGGTAAGAAAGAGTTAGAACCAATTAAAACAATTATGATGACTATTTTAAGAATTGTTATGGTAGTGGGTTTCTTTTTGATGCTTTTAATTTACATGATTCCTGAAAAAATTATGGCTATATATAGTTCGGATCCTGCTGTTGTTAGTGCAGGAGTAGATTATCTGAGAATTGTGGCACCGATCTATCTGTTGTTTGGTACCTCCTGTACACTAACTTCTTTATTTAGAAGCGTAGAGGTGGTAAAATTAGCGGTGATTGCTAATGCAGTTACTTTGGTAACCAATGTAAGTTTAAATTATATTCTGATATTTGGTAAGTTTGGCATGCCACGCTTAGAGTTGCAAGGTGCTGCCTATGCTACCTTGATTGCCAGAGCACTAGAATTAACAGTAGTATTAATCTATGTGCTATTTAAAGAAAAGAAATTAAATTTCGTACCAAAAGATATTTTTAAAAGAAATAAATTATTATCAGCAGATTTACGAAAATATTGTACACCAGTAGTGATTAATGAGTTGATTTGGTCCCTAGGAATCTCTATGCAGGCAGCATTGTTTGGACATATGAGTACCCTAGCAGTATCGGCCAACACCATCATCAGTGTGGTACAGAATCTTTCCACATTGGTAATTTTCGGTGTGGCCAACGCGGCAGCTGTCATTATAGGAAAAACTATCGGAATGGGCAATATGGAACTAGCAAAACAGCGTGCTAAATCCATTCAAATGTTTGCTATTGTGTTAGGAATTATAGGGGCAATCACAGTTTTACTAAGTCGAAATGTAATGGTAGATTTCTATAATGTAGAGGATGCCACAAAGGTATTAGCAAAGCAAATGTTGTACATATCAGCAGTGGTTGTATTCTTCGTTTCTAGTGCGGGTATTAACATAGTAGGCTTGCTTCGAGGTGGCGGAGATGCTAAATATTCCTTGATTATAGAAGCAGTTTCACTGTGGTGTTTCTCGGTGCCATTAGGATATATAGCAGGTTTATATTTTCAATTACCAGTATTGGTAGTATATGCGTTGTTTAAATCTGACGAAGTAGTGAAGGTGATTTTATGTGCCATTCGGTTGGCATCTGATAAGTGGATAAACCGAGTGACTAGGGAAGAGTAAAGGTGTGGTTATTAGAATGAATTACCACCTTCCCCAATCAACCGACTAACAAACAAGAACTTTTCATAACGTACTTCAGGAGGACAGCTATCACTATTAGCAAGAATAAAAGACTTACCTTTTGAGATTTCTAATAATTCTTTGGTGCGTGCTTCTAATTGTTCTAATGTGCAATTTGCAAAGAAAGTAGGTTCGATTCCGCCGATGATACCAGTGCTAGATGGCAATAAAGCAAAGGCGTCTGCAATTTCAATATTCCCTGTTGGTGGTGGCGAAAGGGATTCAATCATATCTACACCAGTAGCGCCCATCATAGGTAATAGATCTTTCACATGGCCGCAAGCATGGTGAATTAGTAGTTTATCATTATCATGTAAAATCTTGCTCCAATTAGAAATCTCAGGAGCGATATATGTTTCAAACATGGACGGATTGATGTTAGTCGTTGAAGTATCTTCATAGAAAAGGAAGGATTCATGATTTGATTTCAATGCCATTTCTATGGTTTCTAAATTCTTTTCTTTCATAACGCTTAATGTTTCTTCCACCACTTCTGGAAAATCATATAAAGCGTATGTTAAATCTACGGTTCCACACCAGTGTTCAAGCAAAGCTTGGAATGCAGTCTTACTCCAAGCACCAAGACAAGGCATACAAAGTCCATTTTCTCCAACTTCATGAAAATAAGCATTAGAGGAAAGTAAATTATCACAAATTTTAGTGTGAGATGCAACGTAAGATAGCACTTTAAAATCTTCTTCTGTTTTGACAGGATGATCTGTTAAAAACCAAGATTGTGCGGAGGTAGAATAGGTGTAGGCACCGTGCAATTTGCCCACTGGCGTGTCATAACAGAAGTTTCGTCTATTACCAGAAACGGTTTCATAATAACCATTGTTTTCATTACTTACTGTAAATGGGGCTTCAGCACCACGAATCAGTGGGTCTGCATTCATTTCTTGCAAATAAGGAAACATGCCTTTTGCTTGTTCTGATTTTGGTAACATTTGAAAATAGTATGCTAAAAAAGGTGACCATGCCACACGGTCGATTTCTTTTCCTTTGATAGAGTTTAATAAACGCTCTTTTACAGTCATTTGGTTTTTCATAAAGTATTGTCCTTTCTAGAATTAAATGATTTGTTAGTCTTATAGTTATTACTTGTATATAGTAAACAAATTTTTTGATCTTGTACTGCATTTATAATAGATGATATAATAATATCACTATCAAAAGTAGTATAACAATAAAAATATCACCTGAAAGTAGGAGAATATCACTATGGATAATGCGGTTGTTACAAAACAAGCAAGAAATATCGAATGTGCACCTGAATGGAGTTGGGATTCAGATAGTAATCAATGGGAAGGATATCATTTTTGGTGTGTTTATGAGGGAGAAGTTACGATTAGTACATCTACAAAGGAATATAATTTAGAGTCAGGGGATGTTTTTTTGTTTGACTTAAATGAAAATCATATTTGCAGACATAATCCTAAAAATCCATTATCAGTATATGCTATTTATTTTCAGGCATCAATACTTACGTTAACTCAAACAACTAAAAAACATATTAGCAATCATCCCTTAGTAGGACAAATGATGAGACATGTAGTTAAGCTATTTGAACAAAAAGCATATGATGATGTAGAAATTTGGATGAAAGCAATTTTAACAGAATTTACTAGCAATACATCAGAAGCGATTGCACTTCATCCTACGATAGCTATTTTAAATCAAGTGTTGCAAAAGAGCATGTCGCAAATGTTAACACTCACAGATATGTGCCAAGAAACAGGATATTCCAAAAATCAGCTAATTCGTATTGTACGAAAAGAAACAGGGTTGACCCCTATTCATTACCAGATGCAGTATAAAATCGAATCTGTAAAATCTCAGTTAATTTACAGCAATGAGAGTATTGCTAATATTGGTTTGCAAATTGGTTTTGTAGATGCTAATTATTTTTCTAAAGTATTTAAGCAGTATGTAGGCATGTCGCCGTCAGAATTTCGGAGAAAAAAATAATTTATCTGTGAAAATTGTAAATTTACACAGATAAATTTGACAGAAAGTAAGGAATGTTAAAATGCTAGCTATTTATAATTTTTAGGAGACATTCCAGTTATTTTTTTGAACTTGCGATCAAAATGGCTTTCATCATAGTAACCTACAGCATCAGTTATTTGTCGCATAGTATTTCCAGTTGCTAACAATTTTTTTGCATGTTCAATTCTTAGGATATCTAGATAGTCAAAAATTCCTATAGAAAAGTAATCTTTAAATATTTTTGAAAGATAAGGTTTTGTTAAAAAAAAATATTCGGAAAGTGAGGTTAGTGTAATTTTTTCACAGTAATGAAGTTCTAAATATGTTCGAATTTCACATGCTGTTTGGAATTTAGTGTTATTTAAAGGTGTTGATTCTAAGTCTAATTTGTTCAAAAAAGAAGTCAATATGTCACAGTTAAGATTGGGATTAACTATTTCGAGAAAAAAAGGCCTGATAAGATCAAGTTCTTTATGAAAATGTGTAGATGAGTTGATTCGATATAGTAAATGTGAAATTAAAAGAATCATACGATGATTACATTGTTTGAGGCGAAACAGACATGTTGAATCATCTAGGATAAGTTCATTATAAAATTGTGGTAGAGTAGTTTTAAATAATGATAAATTTCCAGATTCAGCAAAATTCCGCAAAAATCTTTCTGTTTTTTCATCATTTAAGGTGCCATAAAAAGAATTCATATTACAATTTTCAAACAATAGTGAGGTTTTTAAAGTGATTGGAGCACAAGATATAGTGATCAGTGCTTCATGATATGATTCTGGCAAGTTTAATATATCATGAGAAAAAGAACCTACACCTATGATAAAGTGGAGATTATTCTCTGTGAGAACAGGTTCAATCTTTTTTTCTAATAAAAAATTAGCTTGTTTGTAATCAGAAGTATTAACTAATAAAAGCAAGCTAAAGGAATTTTTAATGTGTGTAACAACACAAAAAGAAGTATTATTAATAGTAAGTAGTAATTCTTTGGCTACTTCAGAAGCAATACTATTAGGGTATCCATCTGTTGTATAAAAATTTAAAACACATATACCATACGTCATGGTTGGTGTGTCTATCAACCCCATTTGATTGTAAAACGAATCAAAGTCTAAGCATTTATGAGAAAGAAGTTCATTTATATATTTTTCTTGTGTTTGAGAAGTTTGTTTTTGTGTTAAAATATTTTCTTTTATACATAAGTTAACGGTCTTTGTTAATATTTTTTCAAGTTCTAGTGGATCAACTGGCTTTAATAGATAGTCTATGGCATCAATAACAACTGCTTGGCGAATAAAAGCAAAATCATCATATCCGCTTAAAATGATGATTTTTACATTGGAGTTAATTTTGCGTAATTCTTTTAGTAATGATTCACCATGTTTACCTGGCATTTTCATGTCGGTGATAATAATATGAGGTTTTCTGATACTTGTCTGTTGAAGTAAATCATCACCAGTTGAACATTCACAAACTAATGAAATATTTAAAGTGTTCCAAGGAATTAATTTCTTTAAAGCCAAACGGATTTTATTTTCATCATCAGCAATAATTAAGTCAAACATGTTAAGAAATCTCCTTTGTAATAGGGATAATGAGAGTTAATTGTGTTCCTTGTAAATATATACTTGTAATATCAAATTCGAATAAATCGCCAAATAGTATTTTTAGACGTTGGTATACATTTGTAAGACCAATACTAGTTGTTTCTAAAATCAAGTTATTTTGTGTTTGTAAAAGATTATTTTTTATTGAGGTGAGTTTGTGTGAAGGTATTCCAATGCCATCATCATAGATAACGATTTTTAAATTGTTATCTAGTGTCTTACAACATT
Organism: Eubacteriales bacterium; assembly: GCA_044425705.1. Lineage (GTDB taxonomy): Bacteria > Bacillota > Clostridia > Lachnospirales > Lachnospiraceae > JAWXVD01. The sequence continues at coordinate 11,082 of JAWXVD010000051.1, forward strand.
GTAAATGCAAATGGCAAGGATTTGGACTAGGTTCTATTCCATGGATAAGAGCATTTTCTACAAGTGGTTGCAATGTTAATTTAGGAATAGGGAGAGTTCGTAAAGCATCATCTATTTGAAAAGTATATTCAAATTTATCTTCAAATCTAAATTTTTGGATTGACAAATATTGTAGTACATTTGTTATCTCATCGTCAAGGGATACTGAGTCACCTTTTGATATAGAATATCGAAGCATTTTGGCAAGAGTCATACTTGCGGTATATATTTCAGGAGCATCTTTTTCTAATGCAACACTTCCTATAGATTGCAAAATATTATTAATAAAATGAGGATTAATTTGTGTCACCAATGAATAAAATTGTGCATTCTGTTGAGACATTTTTAATGTGTAGCGTTCTTGAATCAATAATTGTAATTGTTCTGCCATATGATTAAAAGTGTGTCCTATTTTTCCAAATTCATCATTGGATACAACCTTGAGTTGCACCTGTAGGTTACCATCACCAAAATCTTCCATACTCTGGTTTAAGTCAGAAAGTGGCTTTGTAACGGTACGAGATAAAATTGAACTTGCAAAAACAATAATAGATGAAAAAACAATTAACAAAATAGACAAAAACATAACATTATCATAAATATACGAGTTTAATATATTGTTAGGAATTAGTTTAATAGTTGTAATATTTAGTATTGGATCTACACAGTAAACTATAGTGTAGAGTAAATTATCACTAGGAAGTGTTAATGATAATATTCCTTCTTGCATAGATGTAGTTTGAATCTTATTGAAAATAGAATGTAAATCATCATCTGAAATTTCATCCGTAGAATATAATAACCCACCATCTGCTGTAATTGTGCTGATTCGTTCACCTTCCATAATGTCAAGCGTGTTAAAAATTGATTCGAGTCCTGTTAAATAGCAATTAATAGCTAAGACACTATCCGGATAATTTTCCAGTTTAAAAGTACGACAAATAGTAAACACTGTAGAAATAGCGTTGATTTCATAACGAGAGTCATAGCCTGTTTGTATATGTTGGGGTAAAATAACACATTCATTATCTTGCAAAATTGCTTTTTGGTACCAATCTGTTTCTTTCATATCAGTTGCATTAAAAAAGGAACAATTTCCCATCTTATTTACAATGTAGACCTCTTCATTAGAGGGAAAGTAGTATAGTACAGATTCATGTTCTTTACGTAAATATTGAATATAAAGTAACTGTGATTGTAAATTACTGTAAATATCAAGTTCATCATTAAAAGAATTGTTATATAAAGAAAAAAACATAGAAGTTTCTAATTCTTGGATATATCCAACAACCTGATATTGTAGGCTATGTAATACGGAAAGACTATTGCTTTCGTAATTATCTTTTAAATTTTGGATTGAACGAGATAACGTAATAATTCCAAAAAATAATAGAGGAAATAATGCAACAATAAAAAATATGATAGTTACCTTTTTGCGAAAACTACTTTTAGTAAAAATGTTATTTTTCATAGCAATATTGTACCTTCCTAGAACCTGAATAGATGAGTGATAGGCATTAATGTAAGAGTATCATAATAAACAAGTATGGCTGTTTATTATGATACTCTGTTTATAAATTGAAGTCAATTGTAGCATTAGTGAAATAGTGTTTTATACTATTTTGTATTAGATTCATACATTTTTAATACAATAAAAAAAATGTATGATAATTACAAAAATATTTAGGAGGAGATAAAGCATGAAAAATAGAATGAGTGGTAAGGAAAGATTAAAAGCGGCATTATTGGGTGAGGAAGTGGACCGGATTCCACTTTGGCTTAGAGAAGGGTTTGAATATGGAGAAGATATTAAAGAGGATGATTTTACAGCTAATTGGAAATGTGATGTTGCATACAAAGAACTTGTGAAAGAGTTATTTCAAATAGCAGATTTTTTTGAGGATGTTAGTATATACCCAGATAATCGTTATTTGCTAATACCAGATAAATATATAGAGCGTAGCAAGTGTATTTATACATCAAAAAATAGTATGGAATATAATACGATAATCCATACACCGACAGGAGATCTAAATGCAAAAACAGAGTATAGAAGGGGGGGCAACAGACAAGTTGGACAAAAGAATACCCTGTTAAATCTATAGAAGATTTAGAACGTTTGGCAGAGATTCCATTTGATATTGATACAAAAATAATTGATAAGTTGTTTGTAGAAAATTTACAAAAGAAACAAAGATTAGGAGATAGAGGGTTGTTAAGAGTATTTCTTTCTTCTCCAATTGTTATTATATCAGGAAGTATGGATTTTGAAACATTTCTAGAAATGTCAATTGTTGAAAGAGTTTATTTTAAACAACTATTAGAAATAATAACGCAAAGACAAATGAAATTATTAGATACGATTCTATCTAAATATGATTATGATATTTGTTTTTGGTTTGGTGGAAGTGAGCAATGCACACCACCAATGATGTCTCCGTACACATTCGATGAATTTGTTGTACCATATGATAAACAAATTGTAAGTTTACTAAAAGGGTATGATAAGATAGTAGGCATTCATACACATGGAAAAGTAAAACATGCACTACAAGGAATGATTGAATGTGGATATGATGCAACAGATCCAGTTGAACCACCACCACAAGGTGATGTCACATTACAAGAAGCACTGGATATTACAAAGGCGAAAATGACGTTAATGGGGAATTTGCAATGGAGTGAATTAGAACGAGGGAATCAAAATGCAATTCGAGAAAAAACAATGGAAATTTTGAAACATAAAAATGAAAGAATCATCATGACTGCTTCAGCAGGTCCGATGAGTTTCATGGAAAAAAATTTAATTGAAAATTATTTTTTATTAGCAAAAACATATAAAGAATATTACAATTTATTTGACTAATATTAACAAGATAATTGGAACAGATAAGAAATATAGTAATACAAATTAAGAAAGGAATATGATGTATTTTTATAAATATCATGGATGGAAAAGATGATTACAACAAAAATGGTAGTAAGAAATGATGGTAGTGTAGAAGAATTATATATTTCAAATACATTGATACATATGAATAAGGACAAGTTTGTAGGACCTTGTTTTGTATTGAGGGTGAATGGAAGAGAGGAAAATATAAAATTAAGTAAAGTAGGAGACTTTTTCGCCACAAAAAAATATGGTTTATTATTTCGACTAAGTTATAAGAAGGAACAAGATTTGATAAGAATAGAAACAGAAATAAAAAATTGTGCAAAGTCTGTTTTTAAACCCACTGTTTTAGGATTGAGAATGGGGATTGATAGTTATATGGAAGAATATCCAGAATGGAATGATAAACTGTTCCCTACATTTTTGCGTTGTGAAAAAACTCACTTTAATGGGTATTGGATGTCACCATTAGGAAAAATGTTAACAATTGCAAGTGAAAATCCTGTCGCAGCATGGAGTTTGGATTATAATGAATGGGAAGAAACTTCTACGGCAGAAGAAATAAACCCTTATTTGACAGGAGGGCATAGAATACATTCAGTGGTTTTACACCTTTTACAAAAAGGTCCAATGCCAAGAAGATATCCTATGATTGAAGAATTACAGCCAGAAGAAAAGATATCCAATGTATTTACGATTAGAATGACAGAAAAAATGAGTGAAATTCCAATTATTTTAAGCAATGATAGTGATGCAATCTTTATTCAGATGAAAAATTACACAATTCAGAAAGGTGAATTATGTCAAGGAAAAGTATACGGAGAATGTGAAAAACTAGAATTAGTTACACCGGATAAAAAAATAGCAAATATAGAAATTGATTATAATGGAATGTTTGATTTGACAAAGGAATGTTGTTTGATAGAAGGAATTTATTTATTGCAAGCAGTTTCTAAGAGTAAAAAAGTGAGTGAGGCAACGATATATGTAAGGAAAAATAATAGTTGGTACATACAAGTAGCAAGAAATGCAATGATTGATTGTCCACCAATATATACACATCACATGGAATCTTTTAATGGATTTTATGCAACAATGTTAGCACAGAGTAAAACTCCAGATGTTGAAAAGGATAAGGTTTGTTCAGCTATGTTTGAGAGCTTTTTTAGTGAGTTTTATGATTTCGAGAAAAATTGTGCAAGAGAAGCACCTGTTGAAAGAATACAAGATACAGCAGCAATGTCTGTTTTGTGTAAGCAATATGGTGTCTTAAGTGGTAAACATATTTATGATGAATATGCAAATAAATTAATTGAATGTTTAATAAAACAACAAGGTGATGATGGTGCATTCTATTGTGAAAGAGAGAAAGGGATTGGAACTCATTATACATCAGTTACATATATGGCAAAATATCTGATGGATTTTGCCATATTAGAAGCAAAAAATAAAAATTCTACGTTGGCAAATAGATATTTTGATATTGCAAAAAAGGCAATACAAAATTTAGAAACATTGAAAGGAAATTTTGAAACAGAAGGAGAGCAAACATTTGAGGATGGTATGATAAGTTGTAGTATGACACAATTAGCTTATTATGCATTGCATACGAGTTCTAAACAGGAAAAAGAAAGTTATATAAGAGAAGCTGAAAATTTACATAAAAGTCATAGATGCTTATCTGCATATCTTTCACCAGATTGTCGCTGTAATAGTGCAACAATCAGATTTTGGGAAGCACAGTATAACTTAGATTTGTTTCATAATTTGATGTCAACACCATGTGGATGGACAGCTTGGCAATTATATGGAACGTGGTATTTATATTTGTTGACGGGGAAAATACATTATTTACGTGAAACAATGAATGGATTAGGGGCTTGTATGCAATTAGTAGATATCGACACGGAAGAAGTGAGATGGGGATTTATGCTTGATCCATTTATTCAAGCGGAGCAATATCAATCACTAAATGATCAAGATAACCAAGGGATTATTCAAAAGGTTGAATTAGGAGAACAGTATCTTTCTAGAGTCAGTAAATATCATCGAACACATCCATTTCCGCGTGCAAAGTTTGGAATTGATAATTTGGTTTATGAAGTTTTTAAATGTTTGGGTGAAGTGGCATTGGAAAATGCTTGTGTATTTATCAATGAAGAAGGAATTGCTGAGGGATTTAATTGTAGTGTTTTCAAAGAAAATGAAGTGATTACAGTAATGTTATTTGAAGAAGTGAAAAGAGTTCATTGTAATTTTGACAAAAAATATTGCGTTAAGGTAATTAATAGTAAAAATTTTCCAGATGATACGATGAAAAATGGATGGATATTAGCGAAAGAATGCTAAAAAGTAAAAGATTTAGTTTTTGTACAATTATGAATTGCTTTTATACATGGTATAGAAAAAGGTTTTCTGATATCTTTAAAGAACAAAAACAAGGAAGGAGAAACGGAATGAAAAAAGTATTAGCATTATTATTGAGTTTTGTATTAATGGTAGGAGCATTAAGTGCATGTGGTAAAGAGGAAAACACAGAGGTGCCACAAAGCGAGGAAGCGGTAGGTAAGGAAACCGAAACAGTAGAAGATGTTGAGAGTGAAGTGGAAAAAGAAGAAGTAACACTTAGATATGTGACGATGTCAACTATTTATCCGCAAAAAGAAGATGAGATTAATGAGGCATTGCAAAAAGTGTTGCCACATATAACTCTTGAAATTGTTCACATAGCAGATAACTATGAAACAACAGTTAAGTCTCAGTTTGCAACAGGTGATGCACCAGATTTGTTTGAATGGACTGGTTATACAGCTTTCGAGCCATTTGTAGAAGCAGGGTATGTTGTAGATATTACAGATACAGGATACGTTGATAATGTTTTAGAACCATTTCAAACAGCAGGAATGTATCAAGATAAAGTATATGGAATTCCTACAATTGCACAATCATTTGGTTTGATTTATAATGTCGATGCCTTTGAAAAAGCAGGCATTGAAGAATCACCAAAAACATTAACTGAGTTGAAAGATGTATGTGAAAAATTAAAAGCAGTTGATATTATTCCTTTTGCAACAGGATTTAAAGAAGTATGGGTTGGAAATCAAATGTCATGGAAATTTTTAACTAGCACAATTGGTGAACCAAATTCTTGGTATGACTCTATGGTTGACGGAACGGGTTCTTTTAAAACGGAAGAATCAGATCAAGCATTTGAATTATTAGATATTGTTATTGCAAATACTGTTGATATGCCATTATCAAGTGATGCAGCAAATATGTCGTATCAATTGGGCGTAGGCGAAGCAGCTATGATGTTTTTGGGGGAATTTCAGTATGATGCTATTGCAAAATCAAATCCGGAAGTGCATTTAGCAATGGCTCCTACACCGGTTTCGGAAAATCCAGAAGATGCATTTATGGAATTTGATGGACAACAAATTGTATTTTTATCTGAAATGGGAGAGCATCAAGAAGAAGCACTTGAAGTGTTGGGATGGATGGTTTCAGAAGATGGGGCTAGAACATTAAGTACAGTTAGTGGACAATCATCAGCACTCAATTATGAACTACCTGATGTCGAAATAAACCCATTAGGAGCAAGTGGTGCAGAATATATTCTTTCGGGAGGAAAAACTACATCATTAATTAAAAACTATTGGCCATCAGGTATGACAACAGAAGCAGGAAAAGCAATTCAAGATTATATTGCGGGAACTTATGATAAAGAACAGTTTTTTGTAGTCTTAGATGAAGCATTTGAAAGACTATCTAATCCTGAATAAATAATATAAAAGGTACAATATACAGGTGACACCGTTTTCTATAACTAATGATTTGAATAGATGCTTGTATATTGTATTTTTTTAATAAATTAATTAATACTTTGCACAAAAAGTTGGATGTTTGCACGATATTGTTTGAAAAATGTTTTTAATGGTAATGGTGCTAAAATATAGTGGTATAGAAAACCTTTTTTCGTGCACGTATACAAAGAAATAATACGAAGGGAGTCTGCATATTATTATGAAAATCACACAGATATTAAAAAAAGAGGAAAAGAAATTATTACTATTTTGTGGCCCGTTTTTAGTTATATATATTATGTTTTTTGTTTTTCCGTTAGTGGATGGTGTAATTATGTCATTTACAAATACCAATGGATTTACAGATGTATATGATATTGTATATTTTGATAACTATATTAAATTATTAACAAATGATGAGCGGTTTCATGCATCATTTACGAGGACTATTATTTTTACTGTAATTAATGTAGTGGTAGGAAATTTTCTTGCACTTTTATTAGCATTTGTTATTGAATCAGGAATTCGTGGAAAAAGATTTTTTAGAACTATGTTTTTTTTACCATATGTTTTTGCATTAATTATTATAGGATTTACATGGAAATTTATTTTTGTACAGTGGATTCCAGAAATTGGGGAATTGTTGCAAATAAAATTTCTGATTCAAGATTATTTAGGAAATCCAAAGATTGCACTTTATTCAGTTATAATTATGCAAATTTGGTATCAACTAGGATATTATCTTGTTATTTATATTGCTGGAATGCAATCAATAGATACAACTATAGTAGAAGCAACTGAAATTGACGGAGCTAATACATTTCAAAAATACACAAAGGTTGTTATGCCATTATTATATCCAGCAATGTCGATTTGCATTTTTACTGGGCTCGCTTCTTCATTAAAGGCATTTGATGCAGTGCTTGCATTAACTGGTGGGGGACCAGGATATGCAACAGAAGTAATATCACTTAATATTTATTATGAAGCAATGGGAGAAGCACAGCAATATGGATATGGAATGGCAAAATCAATTGTTCTTGCTATTTTTATATTTGCAGTCACGGCAGTACAACGAAAATTTTTTGAAAAACGAGAGGTAGAGGCATGAGTAAGAAAAAAACAGTTGAATGGGTCTTAACTATATTTCTTGGAATTTTGTTGTGTGTTTATCTTATACCAATCGTGATGGTTTTCATCAATTCGTTTAAACCATACAATGAAATAATGGCATCTTTTGTTGCATTGCCAAAAGACTTTACATTTTCAAATTATGTGAAAGCATGGGAAGCACTAGAATTTGTAAGTGCAAGTATAAATAGTATAGCTATGACAGGTATAACAATTGTGTTGCTTCTATTTATTACTATGCCAGCATCATACCAATTAAGTAGAAATAAATCTAATCTAAGTAAATTTTTATTTGACTTTTTTACGATACCGTATTTAATACCATTTTTTGCAGTCATGATACCAGTTTTAAAAATGGCAAATAATCTTAATTTGAATAATACAATTTGGGGTGTTTCAGTTGTAAATGTGGGTATTAGCGGTAGTTTTGCTATTATTATGTTTACTGGATTTGTTAAAACAATTCCTAAAGAATTGGATGAAGCTGCTTTTGTGGATGGATGTAACAGTATACAAGGCTTTTTGAAAATTATTGTTCCGTTATTAAAACCAGTTACTAGCAGTGTTACGATTATTTATACATTGTGGACATGGAATAATTTTATGCTACCATTTCTAATGCTTTCAGATAGGGATAAGCAAACATTAATTATACGTGTATATAATTTGTTGGGAATGTATGGTACAGATTGGGAAATTGTAATTACTGCATTGATTATGATTTCAGCACCTATTGTATTTCTGTATTTAATTTTTCAAAAAAGTATTATTGGGGGATTAACAGCCGGTGCAGTTAAAGGATAATTAAAAAGGAGTGCTAATATATGCAAGATAATATTATTGTTTTTTTATCAGACCAACAAAGATATGATACACTAGGTTGTAATGGACAATCACTTCCAATTACTCCTAATTTAGATCAATTAGCATTAGAGGGGATAAATTATAAATGTGCATTTACACCACAACCAGTTTGTGGTCCTGCACGAGCTTGTTTGCAAACAGGTCTTTATCCTACTCAAGTAGGGTGTTATAGAAATGCAATTTCTATGCCAATTGATCAGAACACAATTGCAAAAGAATTAAAAAAAGTAGGTTATGATGTAGCATATGTAGGAAAATGGCATCTTGCATCAGATGAATTTGATAATCATTATGAAACGAGTGCTGTGCCCATGGAAAGACGTGGAGGATATGATGATTATTGGATGGCATCAGATGTTTTAGAATTTACATCGCATGGTTATGATGGTTATATTTTTGATAAAAAAGGGGAAAAAGTGGAATTTAAGGGGTATCGTGCAGATTGCATTACGGATTATGCTGTTGATTATATTAAAAACAATAATGGAGAAAAACCATTTTTTTTATTTGTGTCACATATTGAACCACATCATCAAAATGATAGAAATGCATATGAAGGACCTAGTAATTCTAAAGAAAAATTTTTAAATTATGAACGGCCAAAAGATTTACCAACGGGAAAAGGGGATTGGGAACAATATATGCCAGATTATTTGGGATGTTGCAATGCTTTAGATAAAAATTTGGGGAAAATTATAGATGCATTGAAAAATAAAAACATTTATGATAATACAACAATTATATATACATCTGATCATGGGTGTCATTTTAAAACAGTTGAAGAGTGTGTAGAAAATGGTTATGATGACTATAAGAGAAACGCTTTTGAAAATACAATACATATTCCAATGATAATTAAAGGAAATGATTTTAAAAAAGGGAAAATAGAAGATAAATTAGTTAGTTTAATTGATTTACCAAGGACTATATTAGAGTTAGCAAAAGTTGATATATCAGAAGAGATTCAAGGGTATTCTCTATTGAATGATAATGAAGAAAAAAAACGAAATTATGTTTACATTCAGATTAGTGAATCTTATGTAGGACGTGCGATTAGAACAGAACGATATAAATATGTGGTTTGGTCACCAGATAAAAATCCTTGGACAGAATATAATAGTAGCTGTTATCAAGAAAAATATTTATTTGATATAGAAAATGATTGTTTAGAAAAAAACAACTTGATTTATGACAGTAACTATTATGATATTAAAAAACAATTATGTAAAATGTTGATAGAAGGAGCAGAAGTAGCCGGTGAAGGTAGGATAGTCGTGATTTAGTTGGAGGATTATAGTTTTATCCTAAGTAAAATGATTATTTGAAATTGAGGTAATAGATTTATTGTCACCAAACAACCTTACAAAGTTTATATTCAAGCTATACTTACATTGTTTCGTATGATAAAATATGCCTATGGTGCTACCATAACGGTAGGCGGTGTCCCTCAGTACAGTTGGAGGGTTATGCCCTCCAATTACATTATTTTTATGATGTTAGGAAGGGGGGATGGCTATGGTTACATATTCAGAAATGTTTGAGTTTTGTTTGTTAATTGTTGCTATTGTAGGTCTTGTTTTTAAGATTGCACATAAAAAATAATCGCCAGAGCGTCTCAAACTTAGCGATTATTTTTTAGCGATATTTTGAGGAACAACCGTTTATCGGTAGCACCTTCTTATAGTGTTATATTAAAACAGTTTTCTTTAGATGTCAATGTATATGGAATAAATTTTTAGGATAAACGCATCAATTTCCACTTGACAAGAAGATTTTTCTTGCCAAGTGGTCTTTTTTATGATACAATGTATTACATACATGTAATACATTGGAGGTTATTATGGCAAATTATCCAG
>JAWXVD010000223.1:0-3855 GCA_044425705.1 Eubacteriales bacterium
CTTCCTGTTGTTTCTGTGACTTCTTCTGTATTTGCAACACTTCCTGTGGTTTCTATGATTTCTTCTGTATTTTCTACACTTCCTGTGGTTTCTGTTACTTCTTCTGTATTTGTTACATTTCCTGTTGTTTCTGTGACTTCTTCTGTATTTTCTACACTTCCTGTGGTTTCTGTTACTTCTCCTGTATTTGCTACACTTCCTGTTGTTTCTGTGACTTCTTCTGTATTTGCTACACTTCCTGCGGTTTCTATAATTTCTTCAGATCCCCAGACCTGTATCGGCATAAAATTTAAAAGAAGAACAATCGTAAGCATCACTGCTATTGTTTTATTTTTAGCTCTTAATTTTCCTGTAAACATTGCAATATGTCCTCCTTGTAAATTATTTTTATGTCTACACTATATGTCAAAACAGACTCCACAAATTGTATTGTCAATTTGTATAATTCTACTACACAGTTTTTGAAATGTACGGTGTTTGGCATAAAACGTATTATTTTAGGCATAAATTGTAAAAAAGATAAAAATATGTGTAATTTTTTTATAAAATATGACTTAAATACCGAAAATCAAAAAACCACAAGGGCTCCTATTTTGGATACTCCTTGTGGTTTTGCAGGATTTTTTATGTAAATTATTTTCAGTGAATTTATTATAACGAAATAATCAACTGGGCTATAAATATTTGATTTTCTGTTTTAAAAAGATACATTCCTCCATATTCTTCCACTGTATTCACAATGCTATGTATTCCCAACCCATGTCCTGTGTCTTGGTTTTTTGAAACAGGAATATCATTTTCTATGAACACACTCCCAGAGAATCCGTTTTGTACATTGATGACCATCTTATTATACTTGATATAAGTATTTAATTCTACTTTTCGTAATGCTACATCCTCAACTTTTCTTGCTGCAAACAAAGCGTTTTCTAATAGGTTAAAAAACAAAGTACACAATGCAAGATTCGTAACGGGAAGTTCGTAAGGTAAATTTGCTTGTTGAATAAATCGTATATTTTCATGTATTGCCATTTGTTCAAAAGAGCCAATGATTAAATTTATGGTATCATTTTCACAGTATTTTCTTGGCTCTATGGCTTGAATTTCATCTCTTGCCATTCTAGAATGGGAACGCAATGCTTCTAAATCTCCTTGTGCAATCAGTTGTTCCATAAATTTTAATGTATGACGCATATCATGATGATAAAGAAGTACCTTTTCCTGTGTGGCTTTCAAATAATTGAAATAACTTTTCGTGCCTTCTAATTGTTCCATCACCCGTTTATTAATCTGATTATGTTTCTGTTTTACTTCTTCTATATTTTGAATGCCGCCAACAATAGCAATCATTTCCCCTTGATCGTTATATTGTGAATCTAAATGCAAACGATACCATTGATAATGAAATTCAATATCTCGAATTCGAACTTCTATATTTTGTGTCCCACCTTTTATTCTTTCTCTCTCTAATGCTTTTAAAAAGATAGGATAATCTTCCTCCGCTATGATTTGGTTTGTTGTAAGCCATTCTAAAGGATTCTTTACATAATTAGAGCATCGAAAATAATTTGATGCATATTGGGATAGAATAATATAATCATCTCCTAAATCCCATTCAAAATAAAAAATATGTAATTCATTCATAATCAATGCTTGTTTTTCCAAACTGATACGCAAGTATTCTTTTTCAGCATCCAATAATTTATTCACTTGCAATATTTCCTGTTGACACATAATCACATTTGTTTTTTGAGCAAATAACACAATTATAAATAACAATGTAACTAAAATGGCAACTATAGTATTTAACATTTGACCTGTATGCAAATATTGACCCGTAATCCCCAATAAGACTATACTAAAAAGCACTAAAATAGAAATACTATCTTTCAATTTCAAACGAACAATAACCATGGAACCCATTAATGCAGTAATAAAGATAAACAAACTTGGTTGATGTCCTTTAGAAATTTGATACATATTCAAGGACATATTCCAAGCCAAATAAAAGATAACGCACCCTAATTGAAAATAATATTGATGCATAATCTGTTTTTTCATTTTGTTTTGTATCAAAAACACAAAAATAGAAACTGCAAGTAATAATACATAAAATCCAAAATATATTATATTATTTAAAGTTTCTAAACCCGAACTAGTAACAAAAAAATAAATCAAATTATATATTTGAATTATCATACAAAGAATAGCACAAACATATAACACCCATTCATTTTGCTTTGTCACAATCGCTAAATATTCTTCTTTCGTATTTTCAATCATTACTGTCGAATGTTTATGAATTTCCTTTATATTCTTCACTAATTCTTTTAATTTATTTGTCATTAGTAGTAACATTATAATAGAACTCCTTTAATTATTCTTTTGATAAAAAGCAAAATATTGTTCCCTGATTTTTTGCTGATTACCTCTTGGCGGAAATATTTTAGAATCATCTAACATGGTAATACTACTAGCACTAATATTTTTGACAAATTGAAAATTAATAATATAACTTTTTCCTATTTGCATAAATGTATCATCTTCTAATTGTTCATAAAGTGCTGTGATGGTACTTCGCATAGAATGCATCTGCCCATTGGCAAGATGTATCTCCTGATAATGACCATTCGATTCTGTATATGTGATAGTATTTACTGGAATTCTATAATCTGCACCTGCTGCACGAACAATGATTACCTTAGACACAACCATTTGCGCAAGCACACAGAATTTATCTACTGCTTTTGTAAAATCGATCATGTCTACTGGCTTCAATAAATATTGCACTGCATCTAACTGATAGGCATCTAGTGCATGCGCCGTAGAGGATGTCAGAAAAATAAACTGCCCCTCATATCCTAATGCTCGCAATTCTTTCGCTGTCTCAATTCCGTTCATCCCTTCCATATAGATATCCAAGAAAACACAATCAAAATATTCTTCTTTTTGGTATTTTGCAAGTAACATTTCGCCATTTGTAAAGCTTTCTATTTCGTACTTGAATCCCACTTTTGAACTTTGGTATATTTGTAACTTTTCTATTATCTCTTGTATTTGTTTTGTATCATCATCACAAATTGCAATCTTTAACATAGTATTACTCCTATATTTATATACTTTCAGAATCTGTCCTAGCTATCATTTTTCTTATCTATCGTTATCTATATCAAAAAAAACAATTGATTCTTTCTTAACTAGTAGTACTGTTCTATTTCTTTCTTATTTCTTTCTTATTTCTTTCTTTTTCATTACAATTTTTATTAAAATCACTATTGTGCTTGCCTTTTAAAGTTTTCAACAAATTCATCCACCATAATTTCCCCAGCAACTCTAGCTTCAATAGCCTCTTCTAAACTGAGATAAGTTCCTAAATCATATCGTTTTCCTTTAAATGTAATGCTTGCTCGAAACTTGCCATTTTCACGTTTATTCACACCACGAAATCCGCTTGTATTATTTTTAGGTGTAGTTTTTGCTGCAATTTTTTCAATACATGTCCCATCAACAAAATGAATATGTTTTTCAAAATTTTCTCTGCGAACTTCCTCTTGTTTACATCCACAACTTGTTGTTCTACCTCTAGTTAATGCTGAATGCAACACAACTACTTCTGTCCCACAATCGCATCTGCAAAGCCACTTGGATTCTTTTTCTATCCCTTGGTAAGAAATTACCACAAGCCTATCAAACCGTTTACCTGTCAAATCAACTTTAGGTTTTTTATCACGTACTTGTAGACTTGCGAAATATACTTACATTATATTGACCTTCTACTGCGAATTAATTTATCCAATCAAAAAAAATATGGCTACGATAAAGTGCAAAAATACTTGCGAATTATCGTAGCCTTCT
>JAWXVD010000224.1:0-3833 GCA_044425705.1 Eubacteriales bacterium
TGTTAACCGTGTTGTCGCTGGTTCGAGTCCAGCTTGGGGAGGTATGGCTCCTTGGTCAAGCGGTTAAGACATCGCCCTTTCACGGCGGTAACACGGGTTCGATTCCCGTAGGAGTCACTTGATATAAATTGCAGAAATGCAATTTATTATTGTAATTAAATATGGCGCCATAGCCAAGTGGTAAGGCATGGGTCTGCAACACCCTGAGCACCAGTTCAAATCTGGTTGGCGCCTCTTAAGCATGAATAGTATTTTATTCATGCTTTTTTACATATTAGAATTTAATCGAATTTTAGTAAAAAATGATAAAAAGTATGAATTATTATTAAAAGGGAACCTAAAGTTATAAATGTTTAGTATAATATTAATTTGAAAACAACTCGAAAGCTAATAAAAAATCTTCAAATTTATTAATTAGTATAGCAAAATTTGAAGTTAAAGATTAAAGAAGAAAGCAGGAAAATTTAAAATTGGATGCAAAAATAAATTATAAAATGCACGGAATATTAATCCAAGCAGGTAAGATAATGTTAGGGAGCAGCGTTGCGATGGTTATAGCCATGCACTTGAATTTAGAGTTTGCAACGTCAGCAGGAATTATTGCGTTGTTAACTATTCTCACAACGAAATTAGAAACGTTGAGATTATCGCTATATCGGATTATCACTTATGGAGTTACAGTACTTTTATCATGGATGGTTTTTCAACATATAGATAGCGTATGGCTTGCATATGGTATATTTATTTTTGTTGTCGTGTTTTGTTCAGAGTTAGTAGGGTGGCGACCTACAGTATCGGTGAATGCAGTTATAGGAACGCATTTTTTATCAACAAGAGATTTCAGCTTGAATTTTGTGGTTAATGAGTTTATGCTTGTATTGATAGGGATTTCAATGGCAATTGTTTTGAATATTTTCAGTAGAAATAATTATAGTGAAAATAAATTGATACACAATATGAAATATACGGAACTCAAACTTCAATGTCTCTTAGAAGAATTGAAGAAGTATCTAGATGGTAAAAAGCCAGATGTGGATCTGTGGAAAGAGATAAAAGATTTAGAAATACAAATAGAACATTTTATAGAGCAATCATGTGAATATAATAATAATACTTTTAAAAAAGAAGGTGATTATTATGAACATTATTTCGAAATGAGAATGATGCAAACAAGTATACTCCATAATTTACACTATGAATTGAATCGAATGAAAGTTATGCCAGCAGAAGCAAAAGTAGTTTCAGACTATATCACAGAGCTTAAAGTCCATATTTTGGAATTGAATAATCCGAGGAAACAAATTGATGAATTGAAAGTGATTATAGAAGAAATATTGACGCAAGAATTGCCCAATTCACGAGAAGTGTTAGAAGGCAGAGTTAAAATTTATCATTTGCTAATGGATTTAGAAGAGTTTTTGGTCTTGAAAATGAGATTTGTAGAGTCTGTATCGAGTTCAAATAGATATAAAAAAGATTATCACAACCAATGTAATTATAAAATAGAGATAGAAAAATCTAGTAAGGAAAATTATAGTAAAAAAATTCTAAAAAAACAAAAATAGTAACAAACTTTATGTGGAGGAACAAATATGAAGATGATGATTGCTTCAGATATACATGGTTCAGCATTTTATGCTAGAAAAATGCTAGAAGCATTTGAACGAGAAAAGGCAGATAGATTATTATTATTAGGTGATTTATTATACCATGGTCCTAGAAATGACTTACCGTGTGAGTATAACCCCAAAGAGGTTATAATGCTTTTAAACTCTTATAAAGATAAGATATTTGCTGTTAGGGGAAACTGTGATACAGAAGTAGATCAAATGGTATTAGAATTTCCTATTTTAGCTGAATATTGTATTTGTGAAGTAGGAAGTAGAAATCCATCAATTAGGAATCGCATTATGTATGTTGCGCATGGGCATAATTTTAACCCATCTAAACTTCCACCAATGCATAAAGGGGATATTTTGTTAAATGGTCATACTCATATTCCTGCATGCATAGATTATGGAGAGTATTTGTACTTGAATCCAGGCTCGGTATCGATTCCGAAAGAAAATAGCCTAAATAGTTATATGATGTTGGAAGAGGGAATATTTACATGGAAGTCTTTAGAAGGCATAATCTTCGATACATGTCAGCTTGACGTAAATATAGCAATTTGATATAATACAATAGGTCATAAGTCAATTTGCATACGGCGCCATAGCCAAGTGGTAAGGCATGGGTCTGCAACACCCTGAGCACCAGTTCAAATCTGGTTGGCGCCTTTTGGATAGCTAGAATTCTAGTCGAAGAATTCTAGCTATTTTATGTGGAACAAAAGTGAGTTATATTTTTGGGAAGCAACAAACTATAAAAAGATAATTGCTTACATTTTGGATGATTTTAGAGAAGAAATTATTAAGCACAAATAAGGAGAATTATGAAAAAAATCGTAACTGTTTAGATACCCTTAATTTTTGTGCAATATAGAGAAATTAAATAAATTTTATTTCATCTATATTGAGTGCATTTGGGGATAAATCCCTCTGGTTTTCATGTAATTTCTAGTACACAAGTGCCATGCGGATAACATTTTTACCAGCTATGATTTATTGTAATATTTATCTGGTTTTGACCAAATTATACACACTTAATTCACGGCACTTCATAAATCCAAGCGACTTGTCCACAGTCATTTTGACCAACACTATTTTATGCTAATTCGCTTTTTTTCTACATTTTCGTTATACTAGTAATATCAAAGAACGAAAGGTAGGTGCCAGCGATGCCAGTTAATATTACGCAAGAATTCGTATTACAATTAATGGATCAAGTGAAATCTCTTAATGCGCAGATTCAATTACTTAATGAACAAGTTGGTACTGTCAACGCACAAAATGAAGCCTTACAAGCACAAAACAAAGCACTTACTGAATTGATTGAAACACTAAATGAGACAATTAAAACACTGACAGAGTCTAAAAATAAAAACTCAAAAAATAGTAACAAACCACCATCAAGTGATGGGCTAAGCAAAACAGCAGTCAATAAAAGTCTGCGTCAATCCAAAGGACTAAAACAAGGTGGACAACTTGGGCATACTGGAACTCATTTAAATGTATTAGATGAGCCGACGCATATCGTGAAACATATGCACTCAGATTGTGCTAACTGCTCGATGCGTGAGGTGTGTATAACAAAAGCTTGCACAAAAGAAACACGTCGCGTAGTTGACGCTGCTATAAATGTGGAAGTGACTGCTCATGAATGCCTACTGGTGAAAGATTGCCCACTCCACAGTGGTAGAAAACAAGGATACTTTCCTGAAGATGTGAAAGCACCTATCCAATATGGGGTCAATCTACAATCTCTAGTTGTTTCATTAAATACAGTTGGTGCTGTTAGTATGAAACGCGTACAGGAGATATTAGGCAGCGTATTTGGAATACCTTTATCTACTGGAACTATCAATTCTATGGTAGCAAAGTGCGCCGATTTAATGACTACAACCTATGATAAGATTTATAATCTTCTACTGAATTCAACATTAAATCATTTTGATGAAACAGGAATTCGTGTAGATGGAAAAACTAGATGGGCGCATGTTGTTTCTAATATGTGGTATACCTATCTTACAGTTCATGATAAACGTGGGCATCTTGCAATGGATGATATTGGATTTCTAGCGAACTACCAAGGAATTGCAATCCATGATTGTTGGGCATCCTATTGGCGATATGCAGATATCACCCATGGATTGTGTGATGCACATCTTCTACGAGAATTAATCAGTGTAGAAGAAAATCATCCTTCCCAAACTTGGGCTACTGAATTTATTG
>JAWXVD010000052.1:0-21278 GCA_044425705.1 Eubacteriales bacterium
TTCATAGGTGGGTATCATTAATGTGTTCTTCTCTCCACCAATTTTAGTTACAGGGTCTGTAAATAATCCATATCGCCCTGTAACACGAAATGTTATTTTATTCTCCACATTCCTCTCCTTTCTTGATTTTATTTTAGAACTCTATTATTTTTATCTCTTTTTCTCCTGTCACCCCTTTTTCACTTATATAATATTCTTCACTTAAAATATCAACTCCTTCCATTTTATTTGGAATGAATGCTTTTTTGTCACTGAGTTCATCATAAAAATTCTGATATATACTAATTGAGTATTTTTGCAAGGTTTTAAGCACTTGATATTTTTCATTTACTGGTGCATTACTCAGCAATATTCCTACGGCATTCTTTGCTTCATCATTATATTGCACAATAATGGTTCTAGTCATAGAATCTATCACCCGAAAATTTTTCCTTGCTTCCTCGAATTGTATGGTATAACTTAATTCGAAATTTTTTCGCCTTTTTTTTCTGGCTGTGTCATTTACTAATAATTCATAAATTGTACCGCCATTTTTTAGCGAGTACTTCATATTTTTATTCACTTCATCATCACCATAAAAACGGTTGTAATAGGATGCTATTGCCCTAGGCGATAATAAATCATATTGATAATTCTCAGGATTTAGTTTATATTGACAAAAAATATTTTGTGTATGACTCTGTCCTATTTTTACTTCCAATGAAGAATTTTCCTCTGCTGATTTTACAACATACACTTCACTGATATCTCGTTCCCCGTGACGATTTCCTCTCCCTGCTGCCTGTGCGATAGAGTCTAAATTAGCTAAACTTCTAATTACTTTTTCAAAACTGAGATCCACACCTGCCTCGATGAGTTGTGTACTGATACATATAATGGAACGATGCTCTTTTAATGCCATTTTAATGTCTGCAATTACTTTTTTACGATGTGCTGGACACATCCTTGTCGTTAATACATAAACATCCACGCCATCTAAACCGTATGCTTTTACTTCTTCATAGATATTTAATACCACTTTCACTGTATTCATAATACACAACACACTTTGAGCTTCTTCCTTGATTTTTGCTACAAATTTTGTAATTTCATCTACTGTCATTTCTTGCTGTGTCATATCAACTACTTTCATTCTTTTTAGGTTTTCAAAAAGCTGATCTACATGGGACATCAATTCTCCATTTATTTTCACCTTAAACTCTTCATTAATGTAAGAATAATTTGGCTGTGTCGCTGTACATAAAACACAGGTAGAATTACCTATTTTTGCCAAAAAATTTATACCTTGATAAAACAATGCTGTACACTTGATTGATAATGCTTGTATTTCATCAAATATAATTACTGCATTCTCAAATTGATGCATTTTGCGGATATTACCATTTCCCGTTGCAAACAAAACATTTAAAAACTGCACCATTGTGGTAAATATAATAGGACTGTTAAATCGTTCCCCCAGAATTTCATATTCTTCATTTTTCGAATCATCCAGCACATTAGAATGAAATTCTAATAAATGTTCCTGACATCCCAAAGCCTTTCTCATTTCTTCTGCATTTTGTTCAATAATACTTGTATATGGCATAATGTAAATAATTCGTTTTTTCTTGTATTTTTTTGCATGATACAGAGCGAATCTCATGCTTGCTAATGTTTTTCCGCCTCCTGTTGGAACTGTTAATGTGTAAATACCCGCTTCTTTCTCTGCTGCCTCCTTACACTCCTGTGAAATAGTTTCTCTCATATCTTTCACTTTTTGTTCCAATAGGGAATTTGGTATTTTTTCATAAAACTCTAACAATTTACTTTCCAGTCGTTGGGTATATATTTCCCACAATCTTTCAACCTCTACCTCTTGCTCTATATATCCCGATTCAAAACAATAGCTATCCAATCTATCTGCATCCACCAAACAACTATATATGTACTTGATAAGAAATCCTAACCCCATGCTAATGTTTGATCTGTACTCTTGAATAATCTTACCAATTTCTAAAACAGCCTTTTCAAACAATTCCATCATCTTTTTTTCAGGAAAGTCTTCAAAAAATCGTTTTCTTACCACTTCCAAATCTTCTTCTGTAACGCTAGCCATTCGTTTTATCAGCGGAATCTCATTTTCACTATTTAAGTTATTACACAAGCCCCCATGATGATAGCAAATAACTTCTGCAATAATATCTCTCGTCAGTCTTCTCATCCCTGTCGCATCACCGAACTCTACAAAAAGATACTTTGCACCATACACCCCATGATCCACTTTTTTCACCTTAGAAAACCATTTGTCATATGTACCTTGTTTTGTTTCAAATTGTGCTTGGGTGATATAACGAGAAAAAGCATCGCTATACTTACCTCCGTCATGTAAAAATCCGCACAATTCACAGGTAGATTGCAAACCTATTTCTTTTCCAAAATTCCCACAGTACTCTGATACTTTTATCAAATGTTCTTGTACTGTCTGTACTACCTCAGTATCATTGTTCAAAAATCTTGCTATATAAGTCATATAACAATCCTCCTTCGGTAACCATTTATCATCATAGTCTTTGATCTATATATCCAGCGATTCCTAGAGTATGTCTATTTTTCACTTAATTGTAGTCCTTTATTTTTACATTGTCAATATAATACAATATTTTATTATAGAACTATTCAAATTTTATCAAAATGAAAACTCTACTATTTGTAGAGCTTCCCATCTTTCTTTTACAAGATTTTATTATATTTTCAATCCACATATTATTCCAACTACTTAGTCCCAAAATAATATGACCACAACCGAATACTAAAAAACGCCTGTCCCATCCTCTATTCACTACATTCATAGACTCAACATGCATTCCTTACCATTCCTTGCTCATATATATTATCTTCATAAGAATTAAACGTCAAGACCTTGCAAAGAATTTTCTTATAAAATTATACTTAACATGCTTTTAATAACCTGGCCAAAGCACACTTACCTATCTCACCATAATTATGTGCAACAATATTCCTATTATCCTGCATATAGCATTACCTCATCCTTTTTAATTACTTTTGAAAAATTGTCATCCAAACTCTCCGTTGTTAAAATATCTACTTTCATTCGCAATGCTTCTTCTATTTCCGTGTAAAACCCACATAATGCAAACATACCCTTCAACTCACCTCTATCAATTCGCAAATCAATATCACTGTGGGAAGTATTCTCTCCACGTGCAAAAGAACCAAATAAATACACACCCGAAACTTTGTATTTTATTGCAATAGGAGTTATTATTTCTTTTAATTCATCAATCGAATATTGCTCCTTTACCATAACCTTCTCCATTTTTCTTTTCATTACACATCACAAAAACAACTCCCTTACACCAAATAAAGCACCAAACGTAATCCTGTCATTTCTTCTATTGCATTCCTATTAAAATGATTATAGAAGTAATAACCCATAGGCGTTTTTACATTATCTTTCAAATAATAATACCCCTTATTTTCTCCGTAATCATAATCTGTAAAATCATAAGATATTTCATAACAAATATCATCTTTTCCAATAAAAGAATAATGCCAACAATCTCCTGTCACTTCAAATCCTTCACGAACCAGCACTTCATAAAAAGTACTAAAACTAACCCCATAGCTATATTTATTTGCGATAATATCATCATAATAGGTGATTTGTTCAAGTTCATATTCATCAAATTCCTCAGCTTCTCCGCGATAAATGCCAAGTCTATTATTATAATCTTCTAATATTTCTTCCAGTTCTTCCGCACTCAAATCATTGACTACATCATAGCGATAATCCAGTGCCGTGAGCATACAAATGGTTTTCATTTCTTCATAGGTTTTATCATAGGATGTCCTGCCCGAAATATCACCGGAATCCTCTATATATACAGAGACTGCATTTCTTAAGGGGTGCATATATTCAAGTTCATACCATATGGATAACCCTTGATACCCCAAATCAGAAAAAGATTCTTTTAAAAATTCTAATTCTTCATAACAGCTCTTCAGCTCTTCCAAATCTGCAAATTCCCCATTTATTCTACCAACATATAAACCATCTTCTATGCCTACATAGATGGACAAATATTGTAATTCTGGTAAATCCTCATAAATAAAGGATAATACGGCTGCGTCATAATCATCCCATAAAGAATTAGAAACAGATTCCATCCCCCAATAAAAATCGTCAACAATGTGAAATACCATTCCCGTATTAGAATCAGTAATATTCCATATGATATCTTCATACTTATCTTCTTCTATTCTTATAGAGGTCTCTTGGTCTACTTCAAATTTTGTAAGACCAATATCTGATTTCACCTTATCTTTAATATCATTTTTATCATAGTCTTCCACACAAGCAGATAGTAATAGCATACAAATAACAACTAGAATTGATTTTTTTATCATAGGCGCTCTCCTTGAATGTTACTTTTCACTACACCGTAAAAAGTAATCCTTGAATCTCCCTCAATACTAAGATTTATTCATTTTGATCTTCTAATACAGCGACATTTATCTTATAAGAAGACCTTCTGGCTACCACACATTAGCCCTGGCTCTCTTCGTCATAGCTTGCAATAGCTTTCACTCTTAAAACAAGCGCCGCCGATAAAGAAAAAATGATAATATTAAAGAAAAATGGATACATATGATTCACTTCAAACATCTTACCTACAATATATCCAAAAGGTGCTGAGATAGCGATCATTCCTGCATTAAAGATTGCAAATATGCGGGAACGTTCTTTTATTTCCACATAAAATGCCATAAGGGCATCTTTTCTTGGTGAAATAATGGCATAAGCCATGGCTTCCAAAATAGTATATATCACCACTAGTAGTAGATTCTTTTCTGGAGCTAACAGCAAAACCACGTGACTCAAAAAGTATAATAAAAATCCCACTAATAAGGAATTTTTCATTTTCAGACGGTTCACTGCATTTTGTAACAAACCCACGAAAACAAGCATAATCAAGGTACGAATCATAGGGAACACTGCTACCACTTGATCTGCCAACTGTAACTCTTGGGTAATATATAGAGAAAAGAAGCTGTTGGTAGTAATCAATATAATATTGGTCAATCCCATAAACAATACGACAAATAACATGCGACTTGATTTCAGAATTTTACCAAATACTTCTCCATACCCCTTCATCAAATCTAAATAAGATACATCTTTTGTCTCAAGCATACGTTGCTGACCCATGATAGTTTCATTTCCAAATATATATAATAGAAAGAACTTGATTCCCATGGAAATTCCTGAAATCAAATAAATAATAGACACTACCTGTACAACAGAGTGCTTATCAACAAAATAAATGGCAATGGGTGAAAAAAACACCGATAGCATACCGCACAGATGAATCAAAGTATAGGCATTGGTCAAATGTTTATTGGGACAATCTTCAATAAACAAACAATTCCATGATGCATTGGTGATTTGGAAACTTGCATTAATTACCGCTGCTGCAAGAAACCACCAAAAATTCTGGGCAAAAGCCCAAATCAAACAAGGTATTGTCCATGAAATAAAATCAAATATTAAAGTAGTCTTTCTTCTGCCTAATTTATCAGTAATAATTCCACCTAATAGTGAAAAAAACACCTGCAAGAAAAATCCCACCGATATGGTTATTCCAATTTGTTCACTCGTCAGCCCCAGTTGATACATATAAAGAGATGCAAATGGTGTAAACAGTGCATAGGGGATATACCATAATGGTTCTGTCATAATAGACCATTTAGGGTTTCCTTTTAACTCCAAAAACGTATGAATCAAATCGTGATTTTTTAATTTATGCATACTAGCACCCATCCCCTCACCAGCCTTTTTCTTTCAGACTGCATTCCACTAGTATAACATGAATTTCTTATTTTGCAATGAAATATCTACTAATTCACCTCACTCTTATAAATCTTCATTTTCTTCGTCTACCACTCCTTCCTCTTCATCTGCATACCAGTCATCCTCCATCAACGCTATAATGATAATTTTTAAATCTTCTGACATTTCAGGTCTCATAAATGCTTGTTTAAAATCACGTAAATGTATTTTGATAATCTGCCTTACTGCAAAAAAATCATGATCCGCTACATAAGGAATTAATAAATTTCCAAGGTTGAACTCAATACTATCTTTTTTTCTCATATTAATGTTTCTAATATCTGTAACCCAATCTAACAATTCCATCCAAATAAATCCCATATTACTAAATCTAGGATTGCCCGTATATGGAATGTAAACAATATGTCCATCTCCCCATGTACATTCCGAAATATCTGGTGGCTCATATTTGGGAAATCTTTTAAATTTTTCTCTATCTTTCATCCTCGTGTCCCTCCTTCTATATAAAACAAGAACAGAAGTCCTCCACTCCTGCTCTTATTTTTCCTTTGCTCCCATATTCGTTCCGATTCTTCATTTTCAATAATTTTTAATCTTCACACTCCTTTCTTCCTCTAATTTTCCCACCTTAAATCTGCTATTTCACATCTTCTCGGTGTGTGTATTTGATACACATTTTTATGGTCAAATATAATGGCTAAACTTTTTGCAAAAGAATGATTCCCCGCTTCAAACTCTTCTAGTCTAACTGACGCTTCCATTTTATCTACATAGCCCACTAGGTCAGCTAAACCATATCCAGTTCCACCCGTGGTTATTCCTACACTCCCAAAAGAGTTTAGCACTTTCACTGGAAAGTCCGCTCCATTATCGTAAACCACCACTTCTAAAACGCCTTCTCTTTTGCACCCCAACACTAAAAGCACCTCGCCTGTTATGGGTGCTGTGCTTCGCTCAATAGCTCGGAATGCATTACGTATCATATCTCCAATGAGACGCTGTAAATGCAATTGACTAATTCCTAATTTTTCTATATCTTCATCTATTGGTCTTGATACAAATATATCAAAATTGATGCCTTTATCTACTGCCTCTTGTAAAAAGAGTAGCAATTGTCTATCTAATATTTGAAGACCTGTGCTACAGAAGTTTTTTAGCAACATATCATCTTGCTCCGTTTCCTGCATCTGGTCTTGGTACAATCTCTGTACTTCTTTTAATAAGACACGCGTATCAGCATCTGTTATTTTTCTATTTTCTGTTATATCCACCAGCAATGAAACTAAGGCTGGCATGACTTCTTTCGATTTATGTAATCTAGCTGCTAGCTGTTTATTTTCAGCTTGTATTGCTAATTTTTCTTGGTGGAGTTTGTATTTGTTTGTTAGGTATAGGGTTAGGAAGATGAGGAGAAGGATTGTTCCAAATGTTGCTATGGTTCTCAAAATCACTATATCTAACTCATCCGTATTCTCTGCATAAACACTCATATTTTTCATAAATATATACACTGTAGTAATAATATAACCTATTATACTTTGATATTTATATATTTTAATATGCCTATTTTTTCTTCTCAACTCAATATAGCTATAACACAATATTATCCTAATAACATCAATAAGAATATAGTAATTCTGAATTCTTTTATTACTAGAAAACTCAACAGCAACAATACACAATGATATTATAATTGCACCTAGTTCATTAAGACCTCGACACAGAAATCCACAATATACGCTTTGATATATATCTAAACAAAATATTTTCTTTAGTGCTATACTGATAAGAACTACTTCCCCTACACAATACAGAAAATAAATATCTGCCAAATCAAAATTTGTAAAACATCCAAGAATGATATCCATTATAAATAAAATAGTAAAACATGTATATATTTTGCAACGCGTAAATTTTTTGGCTTCTTTTAACAATATTTCACTATAAATACACCATTTTACTAATTTACTTATAATATTAAAAAAATAAATCATTATATATCCTTTCTATGGTTCACGCAATCTCAAGAATGGATATATAATTGCCCCATTCTAACAACTTGCTTGTATTAACAATTCGCACCATCTATTAAGAAAATCTAACATCTCCATGTCCTCCCTTCCTTGTTTTTTCAAAATATAACAAGAAAGGAAGTCTTTCTCAGTTGTCTGAACTCCCGAGAAATGTCGATTTTAGTCGAAAAAGTCGATTGAAAATCTACCTTTTCTTTATGACACGAAGATGGTTCTTCCTAATTTTCTCCCCTTATCTATCAGTGCCTTTTCTAAATAAGCCCGTAAAATCAAGGTTTTTTGACAATCTTTTACAAACGAAGATTATCACAATTATGATAAGGGAAGAATTCTATCTATTTAATTTTCAATAATATGTAAACCAAAAGTGTCGATTAAAGTCGATGATATCTTTTGGCCATATTAGTAATAAACTCTAAATTTGTTGGACATCCACTAATTTCATCCACTTCAAAGGGATAAAATTTTCCAATATTTTCTGGTTTTGCTTTTTTCCATGTGCGCTCAATAGCGTCTCTAATGTTCTTTTCAACATTTTTGTGATTGGTGTGATACATTGTAGCTATTTTAGGATAAATATCTTTTGTTATTAAAACTGATTCATTACTATTAAATTCAAAAGCTTTCATATAAATAGCTTCCAATACAAATGTTGTACCATTATAAGTGACTTTAAAACCTATACCATCGAGATCATCACTAATGGCGTTTCTTCTATAATCACGAATCTTATTTTGATTATAAGTTACAAAATCATACTCTTCCTGCCGTTTCTCATGATATGGGAAAGTACTTTTAATAATATCTAGTGCTTTTTCTGGTGTATAACTAGGGTTGCCTTTCTGGCAAATAAAATCTGCACCATTTTCTCTCATATACTGTTGCACAGAGCCACTTCTATTATTTGTAATCACTAAGATGTATGGTTTCTGTTTTGCTTGCTCTATAACTTTTTGCATAAAATGAATCCCATCACCTTCTTCTAATTCCAAGTCTAAAACAATCACATTACTCTTCGTCTTTTCATATAATTCTAAACCTTCTTTTTCACTCCCTGTCTGACCCACTAGCACAAAAGAATCATGTCTCCGTATGCTTTCTACATACTCCGACCTAACCAACAAATCATCCTCTACTAATAATACTTTCATTTGCTCACTCATAATTATTCCCTCCAGACTACTTTGTTCGACATATTTCGAACTTTATTTTTATCTAATTATACCACCTAATATAATTGGTATATTATGTCAACACTAAATTGCTACTTAAATTCCTCACAACTCTATCATTGTATAATATTATTATCTATCAATATAAAAACAACTACACAGTTTCTATGATTTCAATAATTAATTAGATATAATAAAATAATTGAGAGTATTTTTTTTTATTACTATTAGTTATAAACAAATAAAAAACATGAAAGAGAAGGGAATTTATGGATTACGATTTATTAAGCTCACGCCTCTCACAACTACGAGAGGAAAAAAACATTTCAGCAAGAGAAATGAGTCTTGCTATCGGCCAAAGTGCCAGCTATATCAACAAAATTGAAAATCAAAAGGCTTATCCTTCTATGCAAATATTTTTCTATATTTGCGAATTTTTAGGAGTAACACCAACAGAGTTTTTTTCTAGTGATGTAGCCCATCCTATTTTAAT
The DNA here is from genome assembly GCA_044425705.1 of Eubacteriales bacterium. Classification (GTDB taxonomy): domain Bacteria; phylum Bacillota; class Clostridia; order Lachnospirales; family Lachnospiraceae; genus JAWXVD01. The sequence continues at coordinate 9,550 of JAWXVD010000052.1, forward strand.
TCAAGAAGCCTTAGTTGAATTAAAAAAATTAAACAAAGACCAATTAAAGCGTCAAGTAGATTTACTAAAAGATATTAATCATAGTTAAGTCTAGCAATTTCACTTGCTTGCAAGGGTGAAATTACAGACGCTGAGGATGTAAATTTATTTTCATCCTTAAGTCTAGCAATTTCACTTGCTTGCAAGGGTGAAATTACAGACGCTGACAAGTTTCAAAAAACACCATTGATTGCCATTATAAGAAGTGCAATCAGTGGTGTTTTTTTGTTATATATTACAGTAACATTCATTTGCAAGTGAATTTTCGCTATGTTATACTGAATGAGAAACTAACACTGCATCATATGTTTCGCAATTTGATGTAACTATTCCGTCACACGCTGACCCTTATGCACGCAAAAGGAAGGTATTGAATATGAATCACTTGAAAAAATTTTCTCACTACTATCTTGAATTTTCTTTTTTAGCTATTGCTTTTATTTGTATGATGACCTTTGCAATCGTACAACCTTTTGGGGAAGGACCAGATGAAATTAATCGCTATAAAGTAGTGGAATTCATTTATGAGAATGGAACAATCCCTGTTGGCGATGATCCAGCTATTATTCTAGATGGGTATGGTGCTTCTTATGCATTTCAGCCAATTTTAACTTATATTATAGAAGGTTATCTTTTACGAGCTGTTAGTGTATTTACTACTGCCTTTTCCGTACAGCTATTAATTGCACGTTTTGTAAATGTGGTATTCGGTGTCATCATGGCTGTTTATGTTCGTAAAATTGCGAAAATACTTTTTGAAAATCCGCTAACTGGATGGCTCTTTTCCATTGCTATTGTGTATTTGCCTCAAAATATTTTTATGCACACTTATGTCAACACGGATTCTATGGCATTTATGTCTATTTCTATGATGATATATGCCTGTTTATTAGGAATGAAAAATCAATTTGAAACAAAAACTTGTATCCATATGGCAATTGGCATCATTTTATGTGCCCTCTCTTATTACAATGCCTATGGTATGATTTTATGTTGTATCCTTATTTTTACCCTATCTTATTTACACTTTCACCCATGTAGATTTCACTGGAAACCGTTCTTGAAGCAAGGTTCCTTGATTGCTATAGTGGTATTAGCTGGAATTAGTTGGTGGTTTATTAGAAATGGCATATTATATGATGGAGATATTCTAGCCTTAGATGCTCGTCAAGAATGTGCTGCACTTACTGGTCTTGCAGAGTATAATCCGCTCACTAGAGAAACGTATCTAAGTCAAGGAATTCCTGTTTTAGAGATGATATTTGGTACTGATTACTTCACCTTAGTATGGAAAAGTTTCATTGCTATGTTTGGTCCTATGAGTATTCCTACTCATCATTATATATATATGAGTTTTAAATATTTGTTTTTTATGGGTATACTGGGGATTGTTCTTTGGATATTCTTTACTATATTCTCTTCTTTTCAGAAAGAAAATACAAGTTTATGTGATGGAAATTCGATTCTTCCTACATACAGCTTTGGAGAAAAACTATATTTTAATGGAGCTATGATTCTTGCCATTCTAATTCCTGCCGGACTTGCCATTTATTATTCCTACACTTGGGAGTTCCAGCCACAGGGACGATACTTCCATCCTATTTTAATACCACTTGTGTATTTCTTGGCTGTTGGAATTTCTAGAATCATTCATTTGGTTACTAGTTGTATAGCGCTCCTATTGCCTACTAACTTAAAGAAATATGCAACGTTACCTTCTTTTGTTGTTTATGGATTCCTGTATTTATTTTTAATTGCTGCCTTATTGTACTCTACATTCTGTATCATGGTTCCATATTACGCTGGAGTATAACTGTAAATCATTGGACAATTGCATAACCGAGCTTTGACTTAATCATTTCATAAAATGTAAAAAAACACCCAGCATTGCTCAGTGAATTTTAATAATTGCATGACTGAGCTTCTGGCTTAATCATTTCATAAAATGCATAAAAAACACCCAGCATTACTCAGCGAATTTTAATAATTCAGCGAATAATACTGGGTGTTTTTTAAACGTCTATACTGTAATTTGGTGCTTCTTTTGTAATATGAATATCATGTGGATGACTTTCTTTTAAGGAAGCTGCAGAAATCTTAACAAAGCTTCCCGTCTCTTGTAAAGTAGGAATTGAGCTAGCTCCACAATATCCCATACCTGAACGCAGTCCACCCAGCAATTGGAATACAGTATCTTCCACAAGTCCTTTATATGCCACACGGCCTTCTACGCCTTCTGGAACTAATTTCTTAGCATCTGCTTGGAAGTAACGATCTTTACTTCCATTTTCCATAGCTGCAATAGATCCCATACCACGGTATACTTTATATTTTCTTCCTTGGAAAAGTTCAAATGTCCCTGGGCTTTCATCACAGCCTGCAAACATACTTCCCATCATACATACGCTACCACCAGCTGCGATAGCTTTAGTAATATCACCAGAGAATTTGATACCACCATCTGCAATAATTGGAATACTATATTCTCTTGCCACTTCATAGCTATCCATAACTGCTGTCACTTGAGGTACACCGATACCTGCAACCACACGAGTTGTACAGATTGATCCAGGTCCAATACCAACTTTCACTGCATCAACACCAGCTTCAATTAAATCTTTCGTACCTTGTCCTGTTGCTACATTTCCCGCAATGACTTGCACTTCTGGGAATTTATCTTTAATCATTTTTACACAGTTTAATACATTTTGTGAATGTCCATGAGCTGAGTCAAGAACGATAACATCAACTTTAGCTTCTACTAAAGCTTCCACTCTTTCTAACACATTTGCTGTGATACCAACTCCAGCTCCACATAATAATCTACCTTGGTCGTCTTTGGCTGCTAGTGGATATTTGATTGTTTTCTCAATATCCTTAATGGTAATAAGACCTTTTAAATGAAAATTATCGTCTACGATTGGTAATTTTTCTTTTCTAGCTTTTCCAAGAATATGTTTTGCTTCTTCAAGAGTAATTCCTTCTTTTGCTGTAATCAAACCTTCTGAAGTCATAGATTCACTGATTTTTTTCGTAAAATCTGTTTCAAATTTCAAATCACGATTTGTGATGATACCTACTAATTTTTTTCCTTCTGTAACAGGCACACCTGAAATTCTAAATTTACCCATCAATTCATCTGCGTCTGCTAATGTATGGTCTGGTGATAATGAAAATGGATCCGTAATAACACCGTTTTCAGAACGTTTTACTTTGTCTACTTCTTCTGCCTGTTCTTCAATAGACATATTTTTGTGGATAATACCAATACCACCTTGTCTAGCCATGGCAATTGCCATTCTATGTTCTGTAACAGTATCCATCCCTGCACTCATAAGCGGAATGTTTAACTTGATTTTCTTTGTCAATTGTGTTGATAAATCAACTTGATTAGGAATTACCTGTGAAAATCCTGGTACTAAAAGTACGTCGTCAAAAGTAATGCCTTCTCCAATAATCTGACCCATTTTATATCCTCCTATTTTCTCTTTATGTATCATTTACTTCTAAAACTACAAATTTATTTTATGAATTGTAACAAAGTTATTCTGCCATGTCAACTATGGTTACTTTTCACACATGAAATGTAACTATACAAACCGCCAAATTTTTAATCAAAAAACACTTTTCTTGGTGCAATAGTTTGTATCACTTTTAGCATCTCCATTGTTGGTTCAAAAATCACTTTTTTCTCGCCACTCATATATAAAATATATCTAGTTTCTGGTTTCTCTTCTACTTTTCGACTATAATCCACTGTTTTATAGGTTCTATTCCTATAAGAATCTAAACGATGTGAATTCATAGGTGCTAAAATTTCCATCTTGTTCAAATCAAGAGCCTCGACTCTTTTTCTTTTCGTTTGTGCCATAATCTTATCTACTTGCAATTCCTTGTCAATGTAAGTATACTCAAATTCAAGGGCACTATTCAAACGCAAGAAATAAGAAGCCACACCAAAAACAGCTGCTACAGCCAAAAACAGTATGTTTCCCATAAGACCTACTAAACCAGTTCCAATTGCCATAGTCATCGTTAAAATTCCTAAGAACTTCATGCCTATCGATGCATTTCTTTTTACCATTACTTCTACATATGATTCATTTATCATTTTCCCTCTCCATTCAATGGTTATTTTGTATTATATATCATAATATTACATTACCAAAAAACTTGCAATAGCTACAAAAAATCCATTCCTAAAATCTTTCTAAATTACAAGAACTTTCTACAAAAAATTACATACTTTATTTTTTTTTTAGATACTTTAATTTTACTTTCATTGACAGTTTCCTACATAAGTTTTATGATTGTTAGGGTAATGATTTATCGCTTTCCGAATCGTTACGATTTATTTACAAATTTTTAATCTAATAAATTTAATTTACTATTTTTTTACCTAATGATTCTAGTATATTTGTAACTATTAATCCCCTGAATAGTATTACTATTTAGCACTTTGGAAGGATACTTGATATGGCTGTAGGATTTTCTGTAAATGATGAAATTAAAGAACAACAACAAAAACTAGTTGGGACGTCTCCCAAAGAGAAATTAGATTATTTTTTGGATTATTATAAATTTCATACCATAGGCGTTCTTTTGGCACTTATCCTAGTAACTTTTTTTATTAGAGACATTATGGCACAGAAAGATAGTGCTATGTATGCTATTTATATTAATGGCTTTCCTAATGTAGAAAGCGAAGAATTTATGGAAGGTTTTTCTGAATATATCGGTATTAACACTGATAAAGAAGAGACTATATTAGAAGATAATTTTTATTTAAGTGAAGAAGATACTTCTGAATATACCATGGCAAATGTTCAAAAGCTTGTAGCCTTAGCTGCTGCTGGATCTCTAGATGTGATTGTAGCCGATGAATATTATTTTAACCAATATGGTGCACAAGGGTTTTTCCATGATTTACGTGATGTATTATCCCAAGAACAAATAGCGCAATACGAAGATTTATTTGTTTATATCGACATAGATGATGATGACTCTGATGAAGCTATCCCAATCGGTATTTGTGTTACTGATGCTAGCAAAATTGTTTCAACAGAGAGTTTTCCAAATGCTGACTGCTATTTTTCAGTAGTTGCCTCTTCTACTCATATTGAAAATGCTATAGCATATCTTGACTATTTACATATGGAATAAAAAACCTAATGATACATAGCATATAGAAAGCGCTACGATACTATACAAACTGTTTTGTGTAGTACCGTAGCGTTTTTAAGTTATCGCTAACCTATCATTAGGTTTTCTGTTTAAATAAATTCACTGTCCCAAACTGTTACACCACTATCTTGAAATACTGCATGGAGACGTCCACTTAAATGTTCTTTTGAAACACCTTTTTTTAACATCACCTGAATAAATCCACCGCCACCGGCACCACAGATGAATTTTGCATCAATTAAATCTTCACAAGACATAAAAATTTGATCAATACAAGTATTCGTAGAACCTGCATCTAACTGTTTTGATAATTCCCAATGTTGGTTTAAAAGAGCTGCAAACTCGTCAACGTTGCCTCGCTCTAATTCAAATTTCATCAAAACTGCCATTCTCTGCATTTTTTCAAGGGCATCCAAAGACTCTTTTCTATTGCCGATATAATTACCAATCACATCTCTCAGCAAATTTCTAGCCAATCGTCTTTGGCCTGTATAAATCAATACAAAGCGATTTGATAATTCTTCCATCACTTCTGGTTCTAACTGAACATGTTCCACCTTGATTTTTTGATTGATTCCTGACTTCGTAGTGATAAATTTAAGACCTGGTGTAACACCACCTACTTGATCTTGCCATCCACCACCAGTACTCATAATTTGCTCCATACAGAGCACAATATCATATAGATCGCCTTCTGTTATTTCGCGTCCTAATATCTCATAAATAGCCTTTACACAAGCACCTGCCAAAATACTACTTGTGCCTAATCCTGACCCTTTGGGAATCCCAATTACCTGTGTAGATAAATAAATACCTCCACCAAGTCTCTCCAAGATTTTTGTCAAGTCCGCTTCACCTTCTAAGGGAATCACACCGCAAGCAATCAAAGCGGCCTTGTGTAAGGCAAAGAAATCATAGGGATTATGACAATCTTGAATTTCTTGTACTGTTGTAGCACTGCCCTCTACCCCTATGTCAGTACTAGCAAATTCAATACGGTGTTCTTTGATTCGTTTGGCGACTACTTGAATTGGATATTCTCCTTTTAATTTAATTGCTGCGTTAAAAACAACACCTCCTTGTTCATTGCAGTGTGGCGGTGTGTCTGTCCAACCACCACCCCAATTCACACGAACAGGTAGCTCCACCTTTACTTCTTCCTTTTCCAACTTACAATCTTGCAAAGAAGGAATGTTTTCTTTTGCATTCTCATAAATAACTTGTTGGATTTCTTTGAAGCATCTATTTTCTAATTCTTCATAATCACATAAAGATTGATTTGTACACGTTAAACTCTCTATCATAAATTTAGTGCTTTTAGACTTCATATATCTAGAAATCACATAATAGATACGAATTTTTGTGGAAAAATCACTAGCTTTTGCCCGATCCATCAGCAAGGTGAATTGTGCCTGATTCATACCAGTTGTTCCAAACACTTGCAGGGCATCTTTGTAATATACTTTGTTCATCAAACTTGAAACAAACTTTTCAACGATGACTTTATTTTCCAATTGATTTTTCCATGGCACGATAGCTTGTACATCTGCCTCATTAAAACTAGAGTATAAGCTCATTCTTTCGGCATTTTTCCATTTACTTATCTCTTCATCCGTTGCCCTTCCCTGGGCCATCTTATGTAAAATTTCCACAAAATCTAAGCTGTCTTCCATGCTCTCACAGATAGGGTATAAGTTAGCAAACCATAAATAGTGTTCTTCATTATCCCAAAGGTCTGTAGCGTTTAATTGATTGTTGTCTAAAAATGTTACCAAGGTACTACCTAAATATGGCGCATTTTGTTGCAAGGTACCTTTCGGATTATCTAAAACACCATAACAACGAACTACAACTTTTCCATCCCTTAACTGTATGCCATGCAATGCCATATCTTCAAGTATCACCCTATCTTTTAACACTACATTTGAAATCACACTTCCCGATTTCACTTTGGCATTTTTTCCAATGATGCTATCTTCTATATACGTGTTCTTCTCTACAATTGCTGTATCCGCAATCAAACTATTATGTGCTGCAAATCCTTTTTTAGTGGAAACATTAGTCATAACCAATTGTTTCCATCCTAAAAATTCATAATCATCTACCCCTGTGGTGACAAGCTCTCTTAATTCTTTTGTAGTACCAAAATGAATAAATTCTGCTGGTGATAAACATAATAATTTCATTTTAAATGTATGAAGGGCTTCCCAGATTTTCGTTCTACATGATAATAATGCATCACACATACTTCCTTCTGGGGCTTCTTTATAATATTCCTCTAATGTTGATTTTTGGGCTAGTGGGTATAAAAAATCTCCGTAAAAGCTGATTCTAGCACTTTCATTGACGAACTCATGAAACTTCACCATGTCCACTTGATTATCTGTGCTAATCAAACCATAAAGTGCATTCAATAAGGACACATCCATCATCACAGCACCTGTATCTAAATCTACAGCACCTTGTTGATTGACAGCACCTAACGCTGTTAACTGTTCTATGGATTGTTTATGCAAGAAACGCTCTACGTGGTCTGTCCCATCATTTAAAAATACGCCATGATTTTTTCCCGTTTCCACTGGCTCCTTAATAGAAATAGCTGCTGCACCATGGAACTGAAAATCAATTTGCAATGGATTGAACAGTAATAGTACATCACCCGAAAGGACTAACATACCTTCTGAAATTCTTCCTGCTACACTTGTCATAGCAATGATAAATTCATCAAACAATGTGGCTGTTTTACCATTTGGTAATTCCCTTGGAACAGGAGAAAATAATTTCCCACAAGCAGAATATTGAGGCACCCGTTTCGAATCTCCACCAGAATGAATGACCAAAATTCTTTTCCCTTGGAAATGGTTCACTTCCACCTGCTCATCTTGCTCTGCAATGTATTTTAGTACATTAAAAGTAGCACCGCCAGAACCTACACGTTTCCCGTCTGGATCTGGAAGTACGATATATTTCGTGTGCTTTGGCAACAAATTCATCTCTAAGCGATATGCTATTTGTAAACGATATGCCTCTGCCTGTTCCTCATTAGATGCTGTTAAAATCACATAATCCCATACAATAAATGAAGATTTTCTGAGACTTCTACCGTAGTCCTCCCAAGAATCAAGGTAACTTTGTTGTAAAAATAAATTTTTTAATTTTTGATGATTAATATTCATATTCATCCTTCCCTGCTTTTAAAAGTGATATCATTCATTTCCTACTATGTTTTCTAGTGAACCTTATTTCAAATCATTCTCTTCTCTATTCTTAGAAATCTCCGACAAACTGTCTCTTTCCTCAATCCCCAATGCATTGCTTCTAATATCAATGATTGGACCACCTGTGCCCTCAATATATTCTTTCGTAATAATGACTCTACCAATATTATCATCTTTTGGAATCTCATACATAATATCAAGCATAAATTCTTCAATAATTGCTCGAAGTGCTCTTGCACCTGTATCTTTTGCAATAGCTTTTTCTGCTATCGCCTCCAATGCGCCTTCATTAAATTCTAATTTCACTTCGTCTAGCTCTAATAATTTTTGATATTGTTTCAAGATTGCATTTTTAGGCTCTTTCATAATATCTACCAGCATATCCTTGGTCAATCCCTGTAAGGTATAAACAATTGGTAATCGTCCAATAAACTCAGGAATCATACCAAATTTCTTTAAATCATCTACTTCAACCTTATCTAAGATATTTTTCTGCTTATCTAGTGTATCTTTCAGTTCAGCATTGAATCCAATAGAAGTCTGTTTATGCAATCTCTGTTTAATAATTTCAGGTAGATCTGGGAATGCACCTCCACAAATAAACAAAATATTTCTAGTATTGATTGTAGTTAATGGTACCATAGCATTTTTGCTACTAGCACCTACTGGTACTTCCACGTCTGCACCTTCTAAAAGCTTCAACATACCTTGTTGTACACTTTCCCCACTGACATCCCTAGAGTTGGTATTTTTCTTTTTTGCTATTTTATCAATTTCATCAATAAAAATAATACCTTGCTCTGCTCGTTCCACTTCATTATCTGCTGCCGCCAACAATTTAGAAACCACACTTTCAATATCATCTCCGATATACCCTGCCTCAGTTAACGAAGTTGCATCTGTAATCGCCAATGGCACATCCAATAATTTAGCCAACGTCTTTACTAAATATGTCTTTCCGCTACCTGTAGGTCCAATCATCAACATGTTAGATTTTTCAATTTCGATTTCATCCATTGTATTAGTTGCCACACGTTTATAATGGTTATACACTGCAACTGAAATTACTTTCTTTGCTTTTTCTTGTCCAATGACATAATCATCCAACTTTTTCTTGATTTTATGTGGTGCTGGAATATTATTAATATCTAAAACTGGCTTTTCTGTAGACTTTTTCTTTTTTAATTTTTGTTTGTTAGGAATGCCACCCATTCCCTGTAAATCCGCCAAATTAATAAAGCTGACGTTAGGAAATCCTTGTTTTTTATTTCCAGAATCTTCTTTCTTATCTGATTCTTCCTTCTTTTCTTCCTCATCTCCTTGTTTAATAAAACTTGGCGTTGGTGTTTGCATGGCCATATTCAAAGCTTTTAAAAAGTTAGGATCACTAAACATTTGTTGATAATCCATCTGGCCTAATGATTCCATAGTTTTATTCATGCAATCATTACAAACAGAAATATTATTTGGAAGATGCATCATTTTTCCCACTTTGCTTTCTGGTCTACGGCACATGAAGCACACATCTTCATAATTTTTATCAGAATCTTGCTCTTCTACAGATTCTACTTTCTTTTCTGACTCCGATAAACCTGTGCCATCTTTACTCTTGTCCTGACCACTCCCCTGATGATTATCATCATTTCCCTGGTTATTTTTCATTGTTTCTTCTTCATCTATGATTTCACGAAAATCATTTTCATTCCATTTTGACATTATATTTATATTCCTTTCATATTTTCCTTCATTATCAAAGTATCTTTTGCTAGGAAACCTAAACTAAATCTCAGATTTACCTCTCAGACAAGTCGACATATAATTTCATTTCCTTTCAAAAAATTGTTCTACTAATTCCCCCACTAAATAAGCATCACTTCTACAATGCATATCCGATATTCCATGACTCATTTCTGTGTATGTTATGGAATGATAGAAAAACTCCAATGCTACTTCCCATGAAATATTCATTTCTTCAGCAAACTGGCAAATAATTCTTGCATATTTTTTCTGTAACAAAATTGGATGTGCCTCCATTATATTTCCTCACTTCCTATAAATGTAACGCATTGTTCAATTGCTGTTTGATTCCGAAAGCAAATCTGAAGATTCGGTCTTTCATACTGCAACCGTTTGATTGCCTCAGCTTGTTCAATTAATCCATCAAAATATAACTCTATTGTATTGAACACCTTATCATTTGCTACTCCTCCAATAATAACGTCATCATCCAATTTGGTTATTTCATCTGATTTCGAAGGCAAATTTCCAGACAATAAAGTTCCACTTTTTTTCTTATTATCTTTATCCCCTCTACGACAACTAACAATATATTCTAACCATTCACTTGTATAAGCATGAAATTCTAAAATATTATAACAATGTTTACATTTATTTTCATCAAATTCATAGCTAGAGACTATACTCTGCTTTCCTTGTTTTTTATATCTAATTGCCCAATTGATAGCTTGTTCTTTAATTGGTGTAGTATAAAACCCTTGACCAAAATCAACATTTTTTCTAGAATGATTTATATTTGGTTTCTCTATCTTCATATAAGATCCATGATAAATAATCATTTTATTCCAATACCCCACATTCTATCATATATTTTATAATATCTTCTATAATATATTCTTTACTTTGTGTATGCAGTATTTCATAGTTTGACAAAATATAATCTTTAACAATATTTTTCTTATATGTTAATAATCGATATACTTCCTGTCCTTCTTTTCCCATAGCCATTGCTATATTTTCAATACAAAATATAATAAATTCCATTTCATTTTCTTTCATAATTCCCCTATTCCGAAGCGTTTTTTTGCTGAGGAACCTGAGTTAAATCTCAAATTTAACTCTAGGATAAGTAGTATTTGTGACGCTTCTGCACAAATACTTGGGTGTAAAAATAAATTATCAAATTTATTTTTCACCCTTTCCCCTATTACAAAACATTTACACTAAGGAACCTGTGGCAAATCACTGACGCCAAGAATAAAATTCTATTTCACCCTTTAACACATGTAATTCATAACCTTTATTTTACCATCAATTGTATAAAAAATAAACCAATAAATTAACTCCTAGAAAACCTTCATAAATATTAATATAGAAATGTTGTAACAATTTTATATTTTGTTATAATATAAAAAAGGAATTCATTACATTGAAAGCTTCCTGTATACTATAAATAGGTTAAGAGATTGACAAAATAAAATACCTCAAGTAAATTTAGATTATTACTGACCGGGATGTTGGTAAAATTCTAAAAACACGAGAGGTATATAC
>JAWXVD010000225.1:0-3790 GCA_044425705.1 Eubacteriales bacterium
AATCGCATTTATGGGTGGTATCGATGTTCGCGTGCTTTATACTAATGATAAAGCCTTGATTGATGCAGAATTAGAAGCAAAGATACCAGTAGTAAAAGAAGGATATGGATATATGGTACACTCAGATCATTCGATTCCTAAAACAGTAGATTTTGAGACCTATCAATATTTTATTCAGAAAGCATTGGAGCTTGGAACTTATTGCCATAATTAAAAACATGGATTATAATGTTGGCAGTGTTAAAATTTGTGTATGAACAATTATAATTAAAGTGAGGAGAAATCAGATGAAAAAACCAAACATTTTAGTATTTATGACAGATCAACAACGTGGAGATAGTGTGTATCCTACGGAAAGAGCGATATCACCAAATGTTACTAAATTTGCAAAAGAAGGTGTTACTTTTTCAAATGCACATACGATTTCCCCACACTGTTGTCCATCTAGAGCTACATTTTTTAGTGGATTATATCCTTCAGAACATGGTGTATGGAATAATGTTGAAGTAGGGAATACTTTGTCAAAAGGATTGTATGAAGGAATTAAATTGTTTAGTGAAGATTTACAAGAAAATGGATATAGAACATATTTTAGTGGCAAATGGCATGTTAGTGCTGTGGAAAATCCTTTACATCGAGGATTTAATGCCTATAGAGTAGATATGGTTTCTGTACCGCATACAAAATATGATGGAGATATGACGTATCAACTTCCAATACAGTATGAATGGAATGATTATAAAAATTATCAATATGTAGCAGAACGTAAATTAGGACAAATCTTAAGAAATGGATATGGAACATATACTCATTATGGAGAAGAAAACCCAAAACATGATGAAGATATTATCTTTGATGCCATTGATATTATTAGAAATCGTAAAAATGTGGATAAAGAATTAGGCATCCATGCAGAATGTGAAAATAATCCTTGGTTTCAATATGTAGGTCCAGTAGGTCCACATGATCCATACTTTGTACCAGAAGAATATTTAGAAAAGTATAAAGATGTAGAAATTAAATTACCAGACAATTTTGCGGATACATTGCAAAATCGTCCAGGATTATACCGAAAAACAAGAGATAAATTCGAACAATTGACACAAGAAGAACATATAGAAGCTATGCGACACTATTTAGCTTATTGTACGTATGAAGATAATTTGTTTGGAAAAGTGATGGAAGCATTAGAAGAAAGTGGAGAAGCAGACAATACGTTAGTAGTATATTTATCTGATCATGGAGATTATATGGGAGAGCATGGACTTTGGTGTAAAGGTCTTCCTTGCTTTGAAAGTGCATATCACATACCAGCTATTTGCAGATGGAAAGATGGAATTGTAAATTCAGATAGAATTGTTGATGATTTTATTACATTAGCAGATTTTGCGCCAACATTTTTAGAAGTAGCAAATATAACAGCAGATAGAAAATTTACTGGACATAGTTTGGTATCATATTTAAAAGATAATGAACCAGAATTTATACAGGATGCTTTTTTTACACAAAGCAATGGAAATGAGTTATACGGAATACAACGTTCTATTAGGACAAAGGAATGGAAATATGTATAGAATTTTAGAAGTGTAAATTGGGTATCAAGGGTCAAAATAATTTTTGACCCTTTCATTACGATAGTTATAAGAAAATGGGGGATGGTATATAGATGTTTAGAGTAGTAATAGCAGATGATGAAAGAATTATAAGAGCAGGATTAAAACAGTTGAAATGGGAAGAACATGGCATGACAATTGTTGCAGAGGCTAAAAATGGTATTGAAGCAGCTGAAATTATCGATGCAATGGAATTTGATTTGTTGATTACAGATATTCGAATGCCAGGAATGACAGGGATAGAATTAGCTAAAACATTACGAAAAACGAATCCTAAAACAAAAATTATCATGTTAAGTGGATACAGCGAGTTTCAATATGCGCAAGATGCATTAAATATGGGAGTAACAGAATATATTTTAAAACCATCCACTCCAAAAAACATCTTAAATGCAGCAATACATGCTTGTGAACTAATAGAAAAAGAAAATAATCAAGTGAAAAAAGTAGAAAATTTAGAAAAGCAGTTAGAGGAATATCAGGGATTAGTAGGAACGAAAGAAGTGGTTAAAGAAGAAAATGGTACAGACATTAAGAATATTTTGCAATATATCTATGAAAATTATCATCAACCTCTCAATTTATCAACGTTAGCAGAAGAATTTCATTTTAGCACGGTATATTTAAGTTATTATATAAAACGATATACCAATCATACATTTTTAGAAATATTAACATCAATTAGAATGTATCATGCGGCAAAATTATTGATAGGTTCTAATTTGAAAAATGGTAAAATTGGGCAAAAAGTAGGTGTTCCAGACGAAAGATATTTTGGACAAGTTTTTAAAAAAACATATCATACCACACCATATGAATATAGAAAAAGTAATGTGAAACCACAGATTTCATTGAAGGAATTGATTCAAAATATAGAAGTAGAACAGTGAATTTATGAGTAAAAATGTTATATAGAAAATCAAAGACTATAAATATATGGAGTAGCTGTAAATGAAAAAAATTAAAAAAATGTCTTTTACTTACAAATTATTGGTGGTGTTTATTTTAGTTGCACTTGTACCAGTGTTAATTATTATGATGTTGTTTTATCAAATGATGGCAAATATCCTGCAAGATAAAACTAATGATTACTTAAGAAATATTAGTAATGTAACCATATCAAAATTAGAGGATTCTATTATCTATGTGGAAGATACAGGTTTTTTTGTGGCTGGAAATGAAGAGATTCAAGATATGTTGATTTTAGAAAAAAATGCAACCTTGAATCAAATTGAAAAATATAAGCAGTATCAAGCCATTAAGCAAGCACTTGCCATACATAGTGTTGTAAAACAAGAGATTATTTCTATGTTTATTGAGTCATCTAAAGGTAGCAGATATAATTATTCTAAAGGAAATTCTTATTTCGATTTTAGTAAATTAGAAATGGAAAATACATTTGAAAGTGGAAAATGGAGTGTAATTGATTCTAAAATTTACTATTATAAGAGTATTCATACTTATTTAGAAGAAGGATGCTTAGGAAAGTTGGCAATTGAAGTAGAACCTATGGTTTTTTATGAAATTATTAAAGATATAGATTATTCTAGTAGTGGAGAGGTGTATTTGATTAATAATGATGGTATTATTATTGCAAGCAAAGATGCCAAAGCAACAGGACAAGAATTGGAAAGTGTTTATAAAAATTTAGAAATAAAGAGTGATGTGATTTATCCTAATGTGATGATAGAGGAAAGTAGTTATACTGTTTATGTCAGTGAAGAGATATCAAATGGATGGAGTTTGTTACTCTCAATACCTACTAAATATTATATTAATGATATTATTAGAGTACAGCAACAAACTATTATTATGCTGATTTGTAGCAGTATTATTATTGTCTTATTAATTATTTATACGGCAAATCAAGTGACAAGACCTATTAAAAAGTTGTCACAGGCCATGATGGAGATAGGACAAGGTAATTTAGATGTTAGTTGTACAGTAGAAACGGAGGATGAAATAGGGATTTTAAGTCAATCTTTTAATCAGATGGTAGAGGATATGAAGCATTTGATCCAAAGTGAATTTGAGCAAAAAGTGATGAGTCAAGGAGCGGAAATGAAGTCTTTACAAATGCAAATCAATCCCCATTTTTTGTATAATACATTAGATACTATTAACTGGATGGCTAGAATGCAAGGTTTAGATGAGGTAGGAGATATTACCTCATCATT
>JAWXVD010000053.1:0-21137 GCA_044425705.1 Eubacteriales bacterium
TCTAATTCTTTTGAAAAATCCTCCATTGTTAAATTTTCTTCCATTATAATACCTATACCTTTCCCTGAATAATCAAAACTTATGTTTTTATTATTCTTTTAAAAATTCACTTAATATTACCATTATATTGTAAAATGCTAATAAAATCAAATCATATTTTCTCAGATGCTTTATTTTAGATGCTTTATTTACACCATAGAAAAACCAACCCATGAGTCTAACAATGCACCTTCCTTATCATTTTGCCATATTTCATCGCTACTAGCAATCCAATTTACGTAAGTAATCTTTTTTTCATATGATCCAAAATGATTCTCTTCTAATTCATTATACACATCTTCCGTTATTTCTATCCTATCAGCATCTTCATAAATTATACTTATTTCCTCTGTATCTGCATCATAGAATTCACCCTTGGTACCTAAATATAAAACAAACATAATATTATCTTCAAAGAAAGTAGCTTGCTTTGATGTATAATTCTCTGCCATTCCTACGCGAATATAATCATCCACCATATAGTAATATCTTCCACTTTCATCATCCACATAGGTTGTTATTTGATTGATAATAAAATCTGGCTCAGAAGAGCCTTCTATAATTCCAATTTCATATTGTACTAGTCCATCTAAAGTATCATTTACTTCCCAAATATTGCTATAGGTATACATTCCTGTTCCCTGACAACTAGAAGCCATAATTTCTAATAACCCATTATGATTAAAATCTGTCACCGCATAACAAAAAATTTCAAATTGAACAGAATCTTCCCAAACTTCTTTTTGATTCATAATAACTTCTAATTGTTCTGACACATGTTGTAAATTATCTTCTGCCTTAGATTCTGCTACATCTTCCATGCTTTCAAAACTATCATCAGTTTCTTCATCATCTATTTCTAAATCATCTACTTCTGACTTTTCTTCATCTTCTGCATCATCTAAAGCATCTTCATTATTTTCACTTTCCATTTCCATATCATCTACATTTTCTTCTATATCATTATCTTCCAATTCAGCTTCAATCAATTCTACTGCTAAATCTATAGCATCTGCATATTCTTCTTTTGAACTACATGATACTAAAAGCATAGAAAATACGATTAATGCCAATGCTAAAAAACTCTTCTTCATACTTTCACCCTTTCCTCCGACTCCAAACCATATGTAATCTGTAACATAAAAACCCACAAACCATAATAACACTTTTGCTATTATAATCTACGGGTTCTTAATCTTTACCTATTTCTTCGTAATATATCCTTGTGCTTTCAATAGTTCTGCACACAATACAGCTCCGCCTGCAGCACCTCTAACAGTGTTATGAGATAAACCGATGAATTTAAAGTCATAGATTTTATCTTCACGTAAACGTCCAACTGAAACACCCATACCATTTGCATAATCTACATCTGCATGGATTTGAGGACGATTATCTTCTTCTAAGTACTGAATAAACTGTTCTGGTGCATTTGGTAATTTTAATTCTTGTGGTGCACCTTTAAAGTTTACTAATTTTTCGATTAATTGCTCTTTCGTAGGTTTTTTAGCAAATTTTACGAATACTGCTGCTGTATGACCATTTAATACTGGTACACGTACACATTGGCAAGTAATTGCTGGTGTTGTAGCAGGTTCAATGACACCATCTTTGATTTCACCCCAGATACGAAGTGGTTCCATTTCTGATTTTTCTTCTTCTCCGCCAATGTATGGAATAATGTTTTCAACCATTTCTGGCCATTCTTTAAATGTTTTACCTGCTCCAGAAATAGCTTGGTATGTTGTAGCAACTACTTCTGTAGGTTCAAACTCTTTCCATGCTGTTAAAACTGGTGCATAGCTTTGGATTGAACAGTTAGGTTTTACGGCTACGAATCCTCTTGTTGTTCCAAGTCTCTTCTTTTGGAATTCAATCACATTCATATGTTCAGGATTGATTTCAGGAATTACCATAGGTACATCTGGTGTCCATCTATGAGCACTATTATTTGAAACTACTGGAGTTTCTGTTTTTGCATATTCTTCTTCGATTTTTTTAATTTCATCTTTTGTCATATCTACAGCACTAAATACGAAATCAACTTCTGCTGCAACTTTATCTACTTCATTTACATTCATTACAACAAGTTTTTTTACTGCTTCTGGCATAGGTGATTCTAATTTCCATCTACCACCAACTGCTTCTTCATAAGTTTTTCCTTCTGAACGTGGGCTAGCCGCAATAGTTGTTACTTCGAACCATGGATGATTTTCTAACAAAGCGATAAATCTTTGTCCAACCATACCTGTTCCACCTAAAATACCTACTTTTAATTTGTCACACATTTTTTCATTTCCTCCATTTAACTTTTTAGAAGCAATCTCAATTTATCATTTTACTTCATTAACTATCATATACTTATCTATTCATTAAAATCTAAGGCACAATCATCTTTATTATGATTGCATATAATCCTCATGTATTTTAATAACCTCTTTCATTGCATCAGGACCTGGTGCACCGATTGTCAATCTCTTTTCTACACAAGTCTTTAAACTCACTGCATCAAAAATATCTTCTTTAAAAACAGGGCTAATCTGTTGCAATTCTTCTAATGATAATAAATCGATAGAAGTGTTATGATCGATACAATAAAGAACTAAGCTACCGATAATCCCATGCGCATCTCTAAACGGAACACCATTATTTACCAAGTAGTCTGCTGCATCTGTCGCATTTGTAAAGCCATTCATCGCACTTTTAGCCATCACTTCTTCATTAAATTTAACAGTTTTTATCATTCCTGTAAATAGTAAAATACATCCTTTTACAGTATCAATTGCATCAAAGGTCAATTCTTTATCTTCTTGCATGTCTTTATTATATGCTAAAGGAATCCCTTTCATGGTAGTCAAGATTGACATCAATGCACCATATACTCGACCAGTTTTTCCACGAACCAACTCTGCTATATCAGGATTTTTCTTCTGTGGCATAATACTACTACCAGTAGAATAAGCATCATCTAAATCAATGAATCCATATTCATTAGAATTCCAAATAATAATCTCTTCACTGAAACGGCTTAAATGCATCATAGCCGTCGACAATGCTGATAAAAATTCTATAATGTAATCTCGGTCTGATACTGAATCCATACTATTTAATGTTGGACCCGTAAAACCTAGTAATTGCGCCGTATATTCTCTATCCAACGGATAAGTTGTACCAGCTAACGCACCTGAACCCAATGGACAATAATTCATTCGTTCAAAGATATCGTGCATTCTAGAACGATCTCTTTTAAACATTTCAAAATAGGCTCCCATATGATGTGCCAATGTAATTGGTTGTGCTTTTTGTAAATGTGTGAAACCAGGCATATAAGTCTCTGTGTGATTCTTCATAATCTCTAATAACACAGTTAATAAATCCTTTAATAATTCATCTACTTCTTTTACTTCATTTCTAGTATAAAGTTTCATGTCAAGACCTACTTGATCATTTCTGCTTCTACCTGTATGTAATTTCTTCCCTGGTGCTCCAATTCGATCAATCAAATGTGCTTCTACAAAACTATGAATATCTTCATATTCGTCTGTAATTTCTAAGGTTCCACTTTCTACATCAGCTACAATAGAAGCTAGTCCGTTTAAAATCTCTTCTTTTTCTTCATTTGTTAATATCCCTTGTTTAGCAAGCATCTTTACATGTGCTACACTTCCTTCTACATCTTGTAAAAAAAATTTTTGATCAAATGAAATTGATGCATTAAAATTATATACTAATTTATCTGTTTCCTTTGTGAAACGTCCACCCCAAAGTTGTGCCATAATAAATTTACATCCTTTCCTAAAACGTGCAAAAAGACAATATTTCACACGGTTAATCTTATTTATCATTTGAATTGTATGAACCTTAAAAAGTATCGAATTCTACAATATTTATCGCTAACTGAAAATGATAATATCATATTTACCACTTTATTGCAATAAAGTATTTTGATTTTATAGACCTTTTATAAATTTGAAGTTGTATTTCACGGCTTTATCGTAAAATCTAACTTAAACATAAATTTCAAACTGCTTAATCTGCTGATAAAGATATAATGCAATCTTCTTCCGTAAAAATAATCTTTTCAGACTTGTTAGGATTCGTAATCACATCAAACATATTACCATTTTGTTTTTTATAACCTATAGCAATTGCATCATACTCTTTTAAAATTTCTGTCACTGTGTAAAAATCCATTTCTGTATGTAATTTCACATAATAAGAAGCATTTCGAATATAGATTTCTGAACCTTCTGCTGTGAGTAATTCCTGAAATACCGTTGCCAAATCTCGATTCTCTGAAATTTGTGTAAGAATTAAATTAATAATATTAGAACCTACCACTAAATCGTTTGCCTGTGCAACTTTTGCTAATTTTTGATTAGCACTATCTTTCATTTCACTTGTAATATTAAATGCTTTGCCTGTCTTTTGTAGTATATCACGCAAGTGAATCAATTTTAATAAAGTCATAGCATCAGAAGTTTCTGTATCACATGCATCATCGCTCAAGATTAACACATGGTTAATGTCTCCTTTTGTTAATTCATCTAAAGATTCCCTACTATTTGTATCACAAACCACAAAATCGACATTCGAATTTTTCACTTTTTCTCTTAATTCATAATGTGTTTGGTCAATGATTGGATGTGCAATCGTAATCGTTGAGCCTGCACCAAAATAGCTGTCTAATTCCACAACAATTTGCTCTAACATCTCATTAATCCCAATAATCAATACATCTCCCGCTGTATCTGCAATGGCTGATTCCACCTTCAAACTTGCACTATCTTTTACTTCATATTCTTTTATCGTAGCAGCACCATCATCTTCTACCAATAAAACCAAGCTATCATCACCTTGCAATACCACATCCTTATCTGGATTAATGATAACTTCATCATTTCTCTTGTAGCCAAAAACAACTGCCTTTTCAAAATAATTTAAAACATCGCCGAATTTTTTTCCGGCTACTTCTGGGAAATTTTCAAAATACAATTCATCCCCGTCATAATCAAATAATTCAATTAATACATTAGAAAGTCCAGGTTGTCTACATGTTTGTGCAATAATTCTTGCAATCGCATCCTGTACCACTAATATTTCTGCATTTCCATCTGAAATAATTTGAACAGCATCATAATTTGATTTTTCATTTAATGTAGCAACAATATGAGGAACACTTCCAAATTCCTTAAATGGTTTTAAATAGTTATTGATTGCTAAAATTGCTTTTACCGTAATGAAATCTTCACTTTCATTGACAATGATAGAACGGCTTGTCTCTATCGCACATTTTTCTAACATATTGGTGTCTGCCATAGAACCAGTACGACAGATTATTCTTGTATTTTTAAAATCTAGAATTTCTCCAGCAATGGCTTCTTCTACCGATTCTTTCTCCTCTTCTGAAAGAATCACAATACATCCATCTTTTTGATTTTCATTGGCAATAATCAATTCTGATATTAAAGTAAACACATTATGATTAAAACCTAAAATCACTGTGTGATCTTTCTCTATTACATGAGAATTTCCTTTTTTTAAACTATTTAATTTTTCTTCAAATCCAGTAGTAATAATACCAATTAAAATACTTGTTACAAAAAGTCCACACAATGTAACTACTGACATGGTTACTACAAATCCTAAATCTGTTGTATCGGCTGCTGTAATCGTTCCTGCATCAATAATATGCATAATGCTTGCCCACATATTATATCCTACTGTGGTACCCTCTTGCCCTATTAGTGCTAAAATAAAACCTGCCAATACAACGACTACTGCTGTTGCTAAAAATAATACACCAACTAATGCTATCGTCCCTTTAGACATCAAATTGTCAAATGCATATTTAATACGTTCTATTATCGTATGTTTCTTCATATCACTCATCCCTTCATACAGTTTATTAACTTTAATTCTCTAAAAAATTTTTCTTGTATACGAAATTTCCTTCTATCATATGATTATACTATTAATTCATATATTGTACAAGGGTGTTCAACTTTGAAAACCTCACCATTCCTTTATATTTACATATAGTACTACTATAGAAAAAAATAAAGCGATCATGTAATCTTGTTACAGTTCATATGCAACAAATTTTTTCACTGAATTGCTTTAAGAAAGAGGTATGGATATTTTATGAATGATACATCTTATATAACAGAACCACCTACAGATGAAGTCATTTTACAGTGTGAGAATCTCTGTTATTCTTATCATGGCAAAAAAGGAGTAGTACGAGCCTTAGAAAATATTTCTTGCACCATTAATAAAGGGGAATTTATTGCAATTGTCGGTCCTAGTGGTTGTGGAAAATCCACATTCCTAAATTTAGTTTCGGGTTTACTTCACCCAGAAAGTGGCATTATCACTGTTGACGGTCTAGTTCATGATTCAATGGATAAAAGTAATAAAAATAATAAATCCGAAATATTCTCTGGAATTGGCTATATGCTCCAACATGACCATTTGTTTGAATGGAGAGATATCTATGGAAATATTACTTTAGGTCTTGAAATACAAAAAAAATTAAATCATAGAACATTGGAACCTGTACTGCAAATGGCAAGTGATTACGGTTTAGAACCATTTTTATGCAAAAAACCTTCAGAACTATCAGGGGGTATGAAACAACGTGCAGCCCTGATACGTACACTTGCATTAAATCCTGATATATTACTTTTAGACGAACCCTTTAGTGCATTAGACTACCAAACAAGATTGATGGTATCTGCAGATATCGGGAAAATTATTCGTGATAATGGTAAAACAGCTATTTTAGTTACACATAACCTTTCAGAAGCGATTAGTTTAGCTGATCGTATCTTTGTTTTCTCTAATAGACCCTCCTACTTGAAAAGCGAATTCTATATTCATTTAACTACTGATGATGACTCACCCTTAGGTTATCGCAATGCCCCAGAATTTCAATACTATTTCAATACAATTTGGGAGGAATTAATCAATGATTGACGAAAAAAATATTGTTATAAATTATAAACCTCAAGAATTATCTAGCTCATCTTATTCAGAAATGATACAAGATAAGTTTCTAAAACATTGTAAGCAACATAAACGTTTCATTTTTTGTTGTCAAATAATATGTTTATTGATTTTCCTAAGCCTTTGGGAAATCTCTTCTCAAAAAGGATGGATAGATATTTTCTTCTTTAGTTCACCTTCTAGAATTGTCATGCTATTTATTGAAATGAGCCAGTCTGGTGAAATGTTATCTCATATATCAATCACCTTGCTAGAAACACTTCTAAGTTTTTTAATTGTAAATATCGTAAGTATAGCTGTTGCTATTATATTATTATCATCAAATACTATATCTGAGATATCCGAACCGTATTTAGTCATGTTAAACGCTTTACCCAAGTCAGCCTTAGCACCTCTTATTATTGTATGGCTTGGCACGGGATTAAAAACTATTATTGTAGCAGGAGCCTCAGTTGCAATATTTGGTTCTATTATCAATTTATATACAGGTTTTCATCAAGTAGATACAGAAAAAATCAAATTAATCTACACATTAGGTGGTACCAATGGAGACACTTTAAATAAGGTAATCATACCTGCTTCAATTCCTATTATAATTAGCAATATGAAGGTAAATATTGGATTGTCGTTAGTGGGGGTTATTATCGGAGAATTTCTTGCTGCCAGAAAAGGCTTAGGTTACTTGATTATTTATAGTAGTCAAGTATTTAAATTAGATTTGTTGATTATGTCTATTATCATTCTATGCTTCATAGCGCTATTTTTATATCAATTGATTCATATTATGGAAAAGAAATACGGTACTTCTAGAACCTAATCAACCTTCTTAATACTATAATTCTTGCATATAACTATGACTAAATGATTCATATGTTGTTACCTTTAACGGTTACGCCTTAAAAAGTAACAACATATGCAATATTTCTATGTATTTTATCAGACAAATACAATCCTTATTATTTCTGATGTTATATTTATTATGCATATTGTGCTAAAATGTCATTTAATGCTGTTCCACTGCTAGTGTGACATCTAACAACCTCTGCGTTACAACGATCCGCTTCTGTAATTGCACATTTGACCATTTTATGAGATACTGTGTTCGTAAATAAAATCAATAAATCTGGTGATCCAATTTTTGTGCTTAAATTTCCGCTCATTTGTGTAAATACCTTTGCTTTACATTTGTATTCTTTACAAATTTTCTTATATTGAGATACCATTCTATCATGTCCACCTACTATAACTATACTCATTTTAATAACCATCCTTTTCACTTAAACTTAGTAAATTTAGTTAGAAACAAATTATCACTTTACAATTTTACTTTTTTAATCATGTAATCAATTTATGCTTATTTGTCAAAATCAACTTTTATTAGTTAACGCTAACCTGTAAATATCATAACCATTTTATTAACATCTGTCAAGTATTTTCTAACAATTCACTTGACAGTATTTTCTAACAATTCACTTGAAAATCTAATGTTAAGGGTCTAATAATCAAGAGATTCGATTCCATTTCCATCGGAATCATAGTCGCATAGTCTATCCGCAAAATCTCCACCAGTGTTACGATATCATAATAAATTGCTTTCAAGTTTTGATTGAATAAATCTGATTAGTATAGTATACTAGAATATAATATTAAAAAATCACAGGGAGTACACATATGCATATAAATGAATCAGCAGAAAATTATTTAGAAACAATCTTAATGTTAAGTAAACAGCTACCAGTAGTACGTTCCGTAGATATTTCTACAGAATTAGGCTTTAAAAAATCAAGTGTTAGCGTTGCTATGAAACATTTAAGAGAAAAAGAACATATCACTGTGACTGATGCAGGATTTATCTATTTAACAGAGTCTGGACGGGCTATTGCAGAAATGATTTATGAACGTCATACGTTTATATCATCTTCTTTAATCGCACTTGGTGTATCCCCTGAAGTAGCACTGGAAGATGCATGTAAAATTGAACATGTCATCAGTACTGAGAGCTTTAATGCTATCAAAAATTATGTGGATCACAAAAAAGAAGGAAGTGTTTCGTAATGAAATGCTTCCTTCTTTTTTGAGCTTATTATTTTCCAATAAAATAGCTAGTGCTGACTATACGTAAGCACTAGCATTCATTATATTTATCAAATATCTTTTGAGAGGCAAATACATCATGATATACTTTCCACCATCCAATAGCCTTATAATTTTCACCTTTATTGTGAATAAAAGCACGTACATCATCTATGGGGTATCCTAAAAACGCGCCAATTTCATGTGGAAATTCCGTATTCTTCAAATGATTCCTTAAAATATGTAAGCAATCTGTAATTGCAGATGAATTATATCCATTTTCTTTTAAAAATTCCAACACATCATGTTTAGTCAATTCTTTTTCTAATTTATTTTTGCGATAAACATAAATAAGAGCTAATCCATTTTTCATTTTCAATATAGTCAAGTAGATGCCTTTTTTATTGAAAAAAATATTTCTATTATAAATATCATCTACTAATTTTTCTTTATTTGTATAACGATAAGAAAACAAACTCCCCACTTTAATACCTGCTAATGTAGGTGCACAAAATTGGACAATTACTTCATATGCCATGTTAGAACCATCCTCTCTTTATTAGTTTAAGCTAACTATCATTCAAAAAAAATAATCAAATTACAACAAAACCATATTTGCAATTAGTTTTATCTAACCATATGATAAAAAATAGTAGCATAAACACTTCAAAAAATAAGGTTGAAAATAAATTTTCATCCTCAGCGTCTGTGATTTCACCCTTGCAAGCAATTGAAATCACTGGACTTATTTATGTCCATGCCACAAAAAAAAATCGCCTATCAGTTATTTCTAACCACAGTTTAATACAACTAATGTTCAATGTCAAGATTTTTTTATACAATTGTATTTGTTAATTCTATAATAGTATCCTCAGGAAATTTTTTCAATAGGACAATTCAGTGTTTAATAAAAACCCACACAGACAATTCAAGATTCACCTGTCTGTGTGAGTTGCTTTGTTAGTTCATATAGTCGCCACTAGCACGTACATCTTCTAAGACTGCTCCCACATTCTCAAGGGGTTCAAACCTTACATCATATGGATATTCACTATAAGTCCAATCCATTCCTATATCTCGAACTTTTACACTCATAATCCGCTTCAAAAGAGCAAGTGTCAAATGATTTTGTATCTTTTCATAACCATCACAATCATAAAGATTATATAATTCATCTGGGTCTTGCGCTAGATTGTATAATTCACATATATCATCACCATAAATAGATAATTTATAATCGCCTTCACGAATCATCGCCCCAACGCCAAAGGAAGTAGGCGCATGTGGTGCGTTGATAATATGACCTTCCACCGGTTCTTTATAAGTAGGATTACCACCACCTGCTTCACAGATAATATTTTTCTTACCTACAAAATCTTTCTGATCTAAATCTTTTTTCCAACTCTTTCCTACCATAGTAGGTGGAATTTCTACGCCTAATGTTTCTAAAATTGTAGGAACCATATCAACTTCTTCTGTCAACCCAGAAAAAGTTTCACTTTCCCATCTGCCATCTGGATGTACTAAAATTGCAGGAATACGTGATAAACAATCGTAAAATGTAGGATTTTTATGTGTCATTCCATAATCTCCTAACAGTTCCCCGTGGTCACTAAAAAATAGGATTACTGTCTTTTTGTCATTCCCTGTTTCTTTCAAGGAATCAATAATTCTTCCAACACTATCATCTACATATGAAATTTGCCCCATATAATGCGCGATTGCTTTTCTTAAATCATCTTCTGTGCATAAATCCATTTCGGAATGGATACGGAAAACTTCATTTTTTACTGGTTGTCTTTCCTTTACATATTCACTAACTCTTTTTGATAATACAATATCCTTTGGATCATACATCATATCATATGGTTTTGGGCAACAAAATGCTGGATGAGGATCTTGATAATTCAACCATAAAAAGAATGGTTTTTCTTCACACCCCTTAATGAAATCAATTCCTTCTGTAGTTAATCTGCCTGTAATATTAAATTCATGATCATCTGCTAAAGTAAAGGAACTGAAAGAATGTACATATTCTGGATGTCCATCATAATTTCCTAAGCAAACTTCATCTAATTGATCCCAGACTTCACCTAGTCTCTCATAGGTGAATAAATGATTCTTTCCAAACATTCCTGTCTGATATCCTGCTTTTTTCAAAGAAGTGGCAATATTGGGAACATCAGGACTAATTGTTGACCAATAATTCCTATGATTGTGCTCCGAAAAATATGTACTAGTAGCAAATGAACAACGTGATGGACCGCACAATGGTGCAGCACAATACATTTTATCGAATCTGACTCCCTTATTTGCTAATTTATCAATATGTGGTGTTTTAACCATAGTATTTCCATAACAGCCCAAATAATCTGCTCGCATTTGATCAGGTGTTATGATAATTAAATTCATCTTTTCCATACTTGTCATTCCCTTTCTAAAATCACTTTTCATACCACACAAATAACTAGTTCAAAACTTCAAATTACCACCATTTAATTAAATCTGTTACCTGATCTCTTAGAGCAACAAATTCTGGTGATGATACATTTCTAGGTCTTGGAAGATCATTGATTATTTCTGTTTTAATCTTAGTGGGTTTATTTGTCAATACAATAATCCTATTCGATAAATAAACAGCTTCTTCTATGTTATGTGTAATAAATAGAACAGTGGTTTTAATTTCTTCCCACATTTTAATCAATTCATCTTCTAACTTATATTTCAATATTAAATCTAATTGACCATAAGGTTCATCCATTAATAAAAGATCTGGTTCCGTTGCAAAGGCTCTTGCAATAACTACTCTTTGTAACATACTTGCAGATACTTGGCTAGGATAATAATTGCGATATTTCTCTAATCCAACCATTTCAATTACTTTGTCTACTCGTTCTTTTATTAAGACTGGCGATACCTTTTTCGCTTTTAATCCAAACTCTATATTTTGCTGAATATTCAACCATTCCATAGTTGAATACTCTTGAAAAATATATGCTAGGTTTTGTACAGATGGGTCAATGTCTGCTCCATCTACTTTTATTGTTCCATTATTTGGTTCATAAATTTTAGTTAATGAATTTAAAAAAGTCGTTTTACCACAGCCAGTTGGTCCTACAATGCATAGAAATTCACCATCTTTCACATCAAATGATACATCATCTAATACAAGTAAATCACCAAAAGACTTTGTTAAATTTCTCACTTCTACTTTATTCTTTTCGCTCATAAAATAACCTTACCTTTCTAAAATTGATTTTCAAAATACAATTTTACATATCTTCAACAATTTTTGTAATTTCATCTCTTAAAGCTAAGAATTCAGTACCAGTGTATTGTCTAGGTCTTGGAATCGTAATGTTATACTCTTTCACAACCTTTGCTGGTGTATTACTCATAATAATAATTCTATCAGCCAAATAAATTGCTTCTTCTACATTATTTGTTACAAATACCACCGTTCGTTTATCACTATTACAAATTTTTTCTACTTCTTCTTGCATAAGATATCTTGTTTGCGCATCTAAATGTCCAAATGGCTCATCCATTAAAATAATCTCTGGATTATTACAATAAGCCCTAGCGATTCCAACTCTTTGTTGCATACCACCAGATAATTTTACTGGAAAACTTTTTTCAAATCCTGTTAGACCTACTAATTCAATATATTTGTTTGCTCTTTCTTTCCACTCAGCTCTTTTTACCCCTTGCATTCTAGGTCCAAAAGAAACATTTTGCATAACAGTCATCCAAGGAAATAATGCAGTAGTCTGATACACCATCCCCCTATCGGTCTTTGGTCCTGTCACTTCTTCACCGTTAACAATTACAGAACCTGAAGATTTCTTCTCTAACCCTGCTAATATTTTTAGCATTGTTGTCTTTCCACATTGACCAGGACCAAACAACACAACAAATTCATTTTCATACACATCTAAATTAAATCCGTCAATAACTTCATTTACCTCATCTTGAGTTCTGCTTTTCGAAATAAATGTTTTATTTAAATCTTTGACAGATATTTTTAATTTCCCCTTACTGTCCATACACATAATCTCCTTTCAAGCATTCTCATTAAATTAGCTAAGATAAATCCTATAAATCCAATTGCTAACATACCTGCTAATATTTGTGTTGTATCTCCATTATTCATACCCATTGTGATAATCCATCCACAACCTTCATTAGAACTTACCATTTCAGCAGCTAACACTGCCATCCATGATGTAGATAATGAAACTTGTAATCCTGCAAAAATATAAGGGACTGCACTAGGTAAAATAATCTGAAAGAAAATTTGTACTTTATTTGCACCTAGTAGTTCTGCTGCACCTACTAATTGTTGGTCAACTTTATTCGTACCATCATAAGAATTCAATACAATATTGGCAAAACCACCCATAAAAATAATAAACCATTTTGCTTCCTCTCCTATACCGAATAGTAATATAGCAAGTGGGATCCATGCTAAACCTGGAATTGGTCTAATTAAATTAAAAATAGGGCTAGCAATTGCTTCGATTGTTTTAGAATAACCCATTCCAACACCTAGAATAATACCTGTCAAAGAAGACAATCCATATCCTATCGCTACACGACGTAGGCTAAAAAATGCATGTTGTTGTAATGTATATTGACCGATTGTATTTGTTATTGAAGAAAAGAAATATTGAAACACCTCTATTGGATTAGGAAATACCAACTGTAGTTTTGTATGTTCTACACCTAGAAACCATATCACAAATAAGGTCGCTATAGAACAAATTCCAACTACGATAGCTAATGAATTTTGTTTTAATTTTGCCATCATTTACCTCCTCACAAACTTTCTCTCTAAGAAATTTAAAATTGCAATCAGGACAGCTCCTACACCTGCAAGCACAAACATCCCCATAACAATAATGTCTGAACGTCCAATTGTTCTTGCTATCTGAAGCATATAGCCTACACCTTTTGTGGCTGCTACCAGTTCTGCTGCTACCAGTGTCATCCATGCAACCCCTAATGCTACCTTTAATCCTGTAAAAATCATGGGTGCTGCTGTTGGAATCGCCACTTGAAATAAAATTTCATGTTTCTTAGAACCAAAAGTCTTGGCTACATTGATATGAACTTCTCTCGTTTGCTTAATGCCTGAATATGAATTTAATAGCATTGGAATAAATGCTGAAATAAATACAACCATA
This sequence comes from Eubacteriales bacterium, assembly GCA_044425705.1. Classification (GTDB taxonomy): domain Bacteria; phylum Bacillota; class Clostridia; order Lachnospirales; family Lachnospiraceae; genus JAWXVD01. Next base: position 14,307 of record JAWXVD010000053.1, read on the forward strand.
ATTTTAGAACCCATACCGATTCCAAAAATAATAATCATAATTGGAACCCAGCCTACTGGAGGAATTGGTCTCAATAAATCAAAAACAGGTTTAATCCACATATCTAGCGGCTTATACCAAGCCATTAAAATACCTACAGGTGTTCCAATTACTACTGCTAATAAAAATCCACTTAATACAACTTTCAAACTAGCTATAATATGTACAATTAAGATACTTCCATCTGGAGTAGTTGAGTATAATTTTGTAATAAATGCGTTTAAGACTTTGATAGGACTTGGTAATGCATATGATGGAAAGATTTCTAGCACTGCCGTTACCATCTGCCAAACTGTAAGAAAAACAAGAATAGAAATACAAGAAAGTATTCTTAATTTGATTTTTTCTTTTTCTAATTTTTTGCGCTCTTCTTGTTCGCTTAAATTAATATCCATTTAGTGTTCCTTTCTCAAAATATTTGCTGTAAACCAAATGATTTACAGCAAATGAATTTTATATTAATTTATAAGTTTCTAAGATAATTCTATTATCGACAAATTACATCGTATCTCATTTAAATATAATATATTGATATCCTATTTATTCAAGACCTGCCAAAACTGCATCAATATAATCTGTTACTACATTGGCTTTAAATGATTCTAAACCTGTTTCATCAATTTTGTCTTGTTCAAACATAAAGGTAGCATAGTCGATTTCATCGGTACCATATGTCATTTCTTTTAAGTCAGCTGTTGTTACATATGATTTCAAATCACATTCTGCTTGAATTTCTTCAGCGGTAGCTGTTGAACCATTGTCTGTATACCATTTACTAACCGCTTCAAATTTTACTGTTGGATCTGCTTCAAAAATATCACCTACTTGATATAATACTGTCATAAAGTCTACAATAACATCTGTCATAGATTCATCTTCATAGACTCTATTTGGAATAATTGTTTCTTCGTAAACTTTAATTCCCAAATCATCTAAAGATGCTGCTCTAACCATAGTATCATCTGTTTGGAAACAATATGGAGATACTAAACCTGCTACTTCGCCTTGATCTGCAACAAACGAATTATAAACTTGTGCAAATTCCATATTTACCATTTCAACTGTAGATAAATCTGCACCAATAGCATCTAACCATTTTGTTGTAACATATTGAGATGTTGTTCCTGTTGTTTGAAGAATGGTAGAACCTGCAACTGTTTCAGCAGAACCTAATATATTAGGATAATCAGCATTTGTTCCAGTTACTGCTGCCATTTCACTGTCGGCTTTAATCCAAACTTCATTACCACCACCACCATTTAAGTGACATCCGATTACTTTTGCATCAAATTGTGCAGCTGCAAACACATAAGCACCACCTGTTGGTGAAATATCATAGGAATCTGTAGAAAGTGCTTCATTAATCGTCATACCATTAGAAAATAAAATTGGCTCAATGATAAAACCATTTTCAACATCTAATCCATTATCCATAATATATCCAATTTGTGCTGATACAAAATAAGGTTGTACGGCTACTCTAAGTACTGGTAATTCTTCTGTTGTTTCTTCTACTTCTGCTGATTCTGTCGTTTCAGCTACTTCAGATGTTTCAGTTGTTGCTGTTGTACTACTTGTGTCACTTCCCCCACATCCTACTAAACTTGACATTGCTAAGGCTGTAACCATAAGTGCTGCTACTATTTTCTTTTTCATTATTCTTTTCTCCTTTTACTTTCCTTCTTAATCCTACAAATTCACTTGCCTGCAAGGGTGAACTTATCGGCATTTGTGGTAAAATTATTCTACCTTTTATTTTCCAAAATGCTCTCGAGCGCATTTTTAAAAATTTCTCCATCCATATTTTCTCTTACATTTAATAAGTCATCTGTTTCAATACTCCCATTTTGAGCCAAAAATGAAGCATACCCATCTGCGAATTTACCAAATTCGTCATAAGAATAATTATAAGGTGTGATATATTCTTTTAATTCACACTCTTCTTCTATGGCATTCAAGTAGGTATTCTCTTGAAAATTTCCATATGTTTCATACCAAGATGTTACTGTTTTTATTTTTAATTTGTTATCTTCTTCAAGTATCATAGCTGTCTCTAACATTAGCTTCAAAAAAATTTTAATTTCATCTTCTTTATCACTATAAAACTCTTTGTTAGCCACAATCACTTCATTTAGAGGGAGATTTAACTGTGTTGCAGAAGCAACTACATCATACCCTTCCGTCTTAACCATAAAGGAATACGGTGCTGTTAAAGAAGCAAATGAAGTCGGATTTTCTTTTAAATTCAAGTAAGATTGTTCAAAAGGAGCATTTATAATATTTACATTTTCTGCTTTCATTCCAATAGAAGCCAACCACTTATTTGCAACATATTCAGATGTTGTATTATCCGTTATGTATAAAGTTGCTCCCTTTACTGTTTCTGGACTACCATATACATCTGGATAAGTGGGATTAAATCCTACTGTATTAAAAATTTCACTATTTGATTTTGCATAAATATTATTGCTTTCTGTACTTTTAATTATTTCTGCAATTAAAATAGCATCATCATTTGCCAACGCATACACAAAAGCTCCACCAATAGTTGCCACATCCCATTTAGGGATAGATTCATCCATGATTTGACCTCTTCCATCCTCAGATAAAACCAATTCAATTTTTAGACCTGCTTTTAAGTCCAATTGATTCTCTATAATATATTGCAATTGTGTACTCAAAAAATATGGTTGTACAGAAACACGTAAGGTTTTTAATTCTTCATATTCAATTGTTTCCTCTTCTTCCATGCTGTTAGCTTGAAATTTACAACCCACTATTCCCATACAAATCATACAAATAACAATTAATAAAAAATATAATACCTTTTGATTCATCTGTTCTCCTTACCTGTGTATATTGTATCTCTTACTATCATACTTATCTACACATAATCCTCTCTATTATTTCTATCATTTTGACTTCTTAGTATACGATTTTGACTTCTGTTGCACTTTTATAAAAAAATCCAAATAGGACAGTTTATACAAACTATTTCTATTTGGATTTCTCTACTTACTGACTTCTATATTTATAGGGATTTTCACCTGTTTTGTTTTTAAATACTCTAGAAAAATAGGCAACACTAGAATATCCTAATTTATCAGAAATTTCTTGAATGGAATACTCAGATTTGATTAAAAGCTCCTGGGCTTTATTTATTTTATAATCAGTTAAGTAGTTTAAAAAAGTTTTTCCTGTTTCTTTTTTAAAAATACGACAAAAATATTCAGAGTTAATATTTAATTTTTCTACAATATCAATTAAAGAAATATTCTCTTTGTAATGTTCTTTAATAAAAATAATTGCTTTTTTTGTATAAATAGAATACTGACTATTTACTGTCACATCATCTTCTCTTCTAGAAAACATAATCTTTATTTCACGGTATATTTCTTCAAAAGATTCCCCTTTTGCAATTTGTACTTTTGCAAAATCTACAAACTGATATTCACTAGTTTGTCCTAAACTTAATAATGACAATTTATAAGCATGTACAATATCCAATAAGATATTCTTTAATTCCTCAATATTTCCATATTTTTTGTCTTTCGCTAATTTTAGAATTTCATCCAAGATTTTTATTACATGATCAAGATTATCATTATAAAGTTCTCGAATACAATTTTGCCGTAGTTCAATCAGTTTCATAGATATACTAGCATCATTCTCTTCTACATAAGTGCTGACACCAGCACCATCTTGATAAAAACCAATAACAAGACCAATTCTTGATTTCATAATTCCAGCATTAATTTCATAACAAGCTCCAGAAAATCCAACCTTCATATCATATACAGATGCAAAATTTTTAGCCACATGAAATGCCTCATTATATTGACTTACCAAGGAGAAGGTATCGTTTCCTTCTAACATAAAATACTGCCTTTCCTCTCTATCATAATATTCCCCTATACTCTTAATTTTATCTGAAAGTATAAAAGTATTACTTACATTTTCCAACTGGTTTTTAACACAAATAACAAAATATTGTTTCCCAATATCGCCCATAACTTCCTGCGGAAAGACAGAATTTTCGACATATTGAAAAACGTCTTCAATATATTCTTTAACTTTCTTGTGTGTTGTTTTTTCTTTAGTATTGGTATAGTTATCTACTATTTTAGCAATAGACTCCACTGTAATTTCCATTTTTAAAATGTATTCATTTGCTCCATATCGAATCCCATCTCTTGCATAATTAAAATCATTATGTGAAGTTAGCAAGACAAAATATGTATTTGGAAGAATTTCCTTTATCTTCTTTAATAATTCGATTCCATCCATATTACCCATTTTAATATCTGAAATCACTAATTCTGGCTGATATTTTATAAAAGATTGATATGCTTCTTCCCCACTTGCCTCACATGCTACCACTTCTAAAGAATCATCTACCTTTTGAACCATCATACGTATCCATTCTCTAATCGGTAGTTCATCATCCACAACCATAACCTTCATCCGACTATCTCCCCCTTATTCATCTCCAATTTCTTTTGGTAATTTCACTATTATCCTAGCCCCATCTTCATAATTTGAATCAATAAAAATACCATACTCCTCCCCATATCTCTTCTTGATTCTCTGTCTAATATTATTCAAACCAATTAAATTTGATGATGCATGTTCTTTCGATTCCTCTATTTTATCTACAATTTTATCTACTTTTTTATATAACTTTTCTAAATTATAATTATTAAATCCAACACCATCATCTACTACATAAATGCATAATTGTTCAAGTTCTATTTGGAATGTTACATCCACAATCACTTGACTCTTATCACCAGCAATGCCATGCTGTAAGGAATTTTCCACAAGAGGCTGAATAATCATACGCAATATATTTTTGTTATATAAATCTGGATGACAGTGAATCTCCAAATCAAAACGATCACCATACAATACTTTTTGCAATTTCACATAATCTTCTAACAATACAATTTCTTCCGAAACAGTAACATATTCAGAACTATACGATAAAATATATTTTAGAATTGCAGTAAATGAATTTAAGGTATCAATTGCTCCTTCTTTATCATCCATATCAACTAAGCATTTAATAGAAAATAATGTATTATACATAAAATGAGGACTCATTTGCGCCTGTAAAAATCCCAATTCTGCTTTACTTTTATCTCGCTCTGATTCTTGTACCTCAAAAATCAAATTACGAATACGTTGATCCATAAAGTTGCACTCATCACAAATTTTATGCACTTCTTCCCATCCGGTCACATGAAAGTGTGTTTCATCACTGGTGTCACGCCCTACCAGTTCTAATTGTTTTACCAACTCTTTTAATGGTTTTGTCATATAATGAGATATCAAAAAAATCGCAACTAGTGCAATGAACACACTGATAACGGCACAAATTTTCAAACTATTCGTTAATCTTGTTACATCTGCAAGTACAATATTAAGTGGTATTTCTTCAACAAAGGTCCATTCCTGTCCGTCTGGTGTTAATTTTGAAAATAATACGTCTTCTCCACTTTTCGCAATGATTTGATACTCATTATAGTTTCCTGTTTCTTCATCTTCAAACATACTATTAAAAGTATCCATATCATAAAATAAAATCCCTAACATATCTTTATTACTATGAGAAAAAATTCTGCCCTCTTTATCAATAATATAAATTTCATTATCACCAATAATATTAGCATAGGTATTGTAGATAACTTCTTCCGATATATTCAATAAAAACAAACCTACAATATGATCCTCTTCATCCAGCATAGGTCTAACCAATGAAATAATATAATCCCCTTCATTGGCATCATCCTCATAAGTTGATACCCAAATGGCACGGTCTGTATTTTCTAATAAATCCAAATACCACACTTCTCTTCTATATTCCTCCAAGGAATATGCCTCATGATTTCCATTAGACGCATAAGAAAATCCAGAATCTAACACAAATACATATTCGTAATTATCATTACTCATATCATTGGTTTTATAAAACATAGTACCTATATTTAAGAATCTTTCTACCAATTCATATTCAGATTCAATATACTGCAAACTGACAAAACAATTATACCAATATAGCTCAAAATTACTTTCAGCATTTTCGCGAATATTAATGACATCATCCGATACTTGTATTAACACATCTCGTCTAGATTCCGCAATTTTTCTCGTCATACTTTCACTAAAAAAATAAGTAGAATATAAACTTATAAAACATACAACACTAATAATCAATATACTAAAAAATAAAATCAATATACTTCTTAAGGTGAACCTTCTTCTGTATGAAATTTTTTCTTTTAAGTTCTTTCGTACCATCAGCTATTCTCACTTTCTATGACTTTTATTATAGCGAAGGTTAGTAAAGAAAGCAATCTAGATAGGGCTTATAGTGATATGTTTTTTATAATTCTAGTTATAACTCCATAGACTCTACTATAAAAAAATAGCCATATCACACACGATGATACAGCTACTCTAAAATATTTATATTTCCATACTTACGCTAGCTTGATCCTTGCAATATCCTCTGCTGATGCATTGGTTATTTCTAGTGTTCTTCACTAACGAAACAAATTCATTATCCAATTGATTATTTTTTGCATGAAGTTCATAGAAGAACTTTCCGTAGCTTCTGTTGCAGTCTCACTTTCTACAACTTCATCTACCTCTTCTTCTAATTCCTCTGGAACAATAGGAAGGACTTCTGATTCACTTTCTTCAAACATTTGAATAGATTTCATAAACGGATCTCCAACGTAAAGATAATCTTCATACTTTACAATGGCTACGGGGTCTGCCAAGGTTTCA
>JAWXVD010000226.1:0-3780 GCA_044425705.1 Eubacteriales bacterium
TATACTTTTCGCATATAAAATAGAATGATTATTTTGAATCCCACTTTCAATAGATCCTAAAATGGCCATAGTTCCAACACAATAGATTAAACTAGCGGTGACGAAACCTAATGAAATATTGGAAGTTGTATTGCTCATTTTCTTTTCAATAAAATCCCCAAGCATTCCCAATCTTTTTTCAATATCTATCCATTCACCAATCAAGGTGCCCACTGCTAAACTGATAATAAACAATAATGAATTAGCATTTTCATCTAGCAAATTTCCTATTGCCCCTGATGCACCAACATAAACAACAGCCAGTCCTAAAGCAATAGTGATACTGTCTTTATATTTTTCTTTCAGTCCCCCTTTTAATATTACACCGATCAAGCTACCTATTACAATAGCAATTACATTTACAATTGTACCTAGCATATCCGTTATCCATCTCTTTCCAAAATCAAAATAATTCCTTTCCTAGTATATCTTACTTTGTGATAATGTGCAAATAATTCAACTCTTTTAACAAAAAAAAGACACAGCCAAGGCTGTGCCTAAATATTAATTATCATATGATTAAGGTATGTTTTACCTGTCCAATACATCAATCTTCTTCATCTTCTATTCTTTCTTTATTAAGAATAAATCAATTCCCGTGCCTCATCCAACGTCTCAAGAATCTCCATAGCTTCACATTCTACTCCACATTCTTTAATCACTCGGTATAAATCATAAATTTCTGCTGGTTCACATTCCACTTCATCAGCTATCATCTCCAATGTTTTTCCCTTTTTGATTTTCTTTATCATTTGTGAAATCAATTTTAAAATACTACCTTCCTCTCTAGCATCTTGTCTTTCTTTCTGTATTCTTTTCTCTTCGTCATATTCAAAAATACTCATGGTTCTGGCCTCCATCCTGTTTTTCTTCAAAAATTCTGTTAAAATATCATTATCTATACACTCGTTGATCGCTTTGTCAACTGCTTCCACTAATGGTAACTCGTTAGCATATTTTCTTACAGTATTTACGTAAACTGCATAATCTTGTAACATTTTGCATGTCGCCATCATTTCTTTATTATGACCTATATTTATATTATAAACATCTACAATTAATTCTAACTGATATTCTTCCTCTTCTTTTTGATATGATTCTGACAACTTCCATTGTATATGATCTTGTAATGGTTTTTCACCGTTATAAAAACACACAAATTTTGGATTGGGAATTTTGATGATTTTTGTACCAAATAAATTATCATCCTTTGTCATCTCTGAAAGTTGAGATGAAACATAGAATAAGGTTCTTAAAGGCATGTTAGGATTTAAAGTAGATTGATGTTCGTATAAAGACAGGGTACAGTCTATGATATAAGATACATCATTCTTATAACTAGCATAGATTGCATTATTTAATATTTTGATTTCTAACTGATTTACATCCGTATAGTTAGAATGGTTCACTGTATTATACAGTGATAAAAAGGCCTCTCTTTGGCTAAATACCATGTTGAAAATATTGTTTTTGTAGTTTCTGTCTACACTTACCACATGATTTCTCCTTCTGTTGATGGTGCAGAAGAGGAGTTGTTAATGCATTTTATCAGTAATTATAGATTCTTTACAAACAATAGAATATTTCCCATATATATAAATATAAACCATAACAACAAGATATATTCAACTATCCTTCTTCCGCTTTTATTATTGGGTGATTGCAAAGCGAGAAGACTATTCTCTCATTTTCCTTGAATAGGATAGATAATTGATACTTTCGTATTATATATGCGAATACATATATACGAAGTTATTAGAACTCTTGCTTTTATGTCCCTATTGTAATCAATTCTTTACGAAAAAACAAGTAGCATTATTCACAAAATTAACCTTATTAGCAATTTATAATTAATAATATCTTTGTTTATATAGATATTTTGCCGATAAGATGTTTTATTAAACTAGCGGTGACGAAACCTAACGAAATATTAGAAGTTGTATTACTCATTTTCTTTTCAATGAAATCCCCAAGCATTCCCAATCTTTTTTCAATATCTATCCATTCACCAATCAAGGTGCCCACTGCTAAACTGATAATAAACAATAATGAATTAGCATTTTCATCTAGCAAATTTCCTATTGCCCCTGATGCACCGACATAAACAACAGCTAAACCTAATGCAATAGTGATACTGTCTTTATATTTTTCTTTCAGTCCACCTTTTAATACTACTCCTATCAAACTACCTATTACAATAGCAATCACATTTACAATTGTACCTAGCATATCCGTTATCCATCTCTTTCCAAAATCAAAATAATTCCTTTCCTAGTATATCTTACTTTGTGATAATGTGCAAATAATTCACACAAAATAAGGGAATGAACAAAGTCACTCCCTTACCAAATATCACTTCTTGATTAAATTTTATCTAGTTACCGTTTAATCTCTATAACATAATCCAAATGCATAGAATTTATCTGTTGTAAATGTAATTGTTGTTGGATCATTGTCTTGATCTTTTAATACAGAAGGCATTCCATCTTCACTTACACATACCATTTCATATGTTCTTCCATCTGCCGAAATAGAATCTGGAATTTGCATTGTAATTGTTACACTGCCATCCATATTGTAAACCATTTTGTTATTTGGCATAATATCATATGTTCTTCCTAATGTATATCCTTCACCCATATAAAGTTCCATAACAGCTACACAAAGTGTTCCTTGTACAGCATTTTTTACTGTTACTGGGTAAGCATTGCTTCCTGCTAATGCAACAACTGGATCTGCTTTTTCTGCCATTGCAAATCTACGAATTTCATCTGGTGTTGTTGGTTGCCATGGTTTTGCTACTGGTGCTTCTTCACTTGATTCACTAGATTCATTTGATGAACTTGACTCGTTTCCACCAGTTACTGTTTCTTCTGTTTCATAACCGTTAGTGATTCGTGTAAATTTCTGTTCATAACTAGTAACTAAATGTACAACAATTAGACATTTTGTATCAGCTGTCAGTGGTTCTCCATGAATACTAATATCAAAGCTCTCAGTGATAGTTTCACCTGCTGAACCAGATAGCTCTGTATTACTCACTACGCAGATCTCATCTCCATCTTCCGTAGTTACTTCACACCAATAGCTCAATCCTGTGATTCCTGGATGTACACATGTAAATGTTAATGTTGATCCATCTAATGTTACTGTTGGAGATTCTAGTGGAGCAATTTCTCCAAGTTTTAACCACCATATACCATAAACAAATTGAACCTCACTAGAATTAAGAGTGGTATCTTGTACCATAATCCATGCATATAAGTCGCCTGATTCTGTAATAGAAGGTGGACCAAGTGTTGATATGTCTGTTGCACTGCCACAAATACCAGTTGTTGAACTAGTTTTTATATCCCCTCCTGTATTATCACCCAAAAGAACTGCTCCATCAAACCCTACGTAATTATTTTCTGGCGTACTGCCTGCCTTAAAATGTTGGTATCCACATAAATAGCTGTAGTTACTTGCTGTAGCCTCTGGTACCGAAATAGTGTAGTTATATGATGATCCAGTTGTAGGAGTGATTGTAACAGATACATCTTCTAATTGATTACCTGTCTGAATTTCACCTTCCGCCTTTACACTACATGGTGTTGCCAAATAAACCAATACCGCCAATGAAAACATCATCATTCCCTTTAAAAATTTCATGTAATTTACCTCCTAGTTTTTCTATAGATATCATTTAATCATCAATATTCTACCCCCCCCCGAAAAATTGTCAATAAATTTTTAACTTTT
>JAWXVD010000054.1:0-20989 GCA_044425705.1 Eubacteriales bacterium
ACCTATTTTAATTCGTAAAAATTCCATATGACCTAGATGAGCAATAATATTCTTGATTCCATTATGTCCCCCTGCACTGCCTTTTTTACGAATACGTAATTTGCCTACATCCAAACTAATATCATCATAAATTACAATCAATTCTGTCACTTCATCAATTTTGTAATAAGAAATAATATCTCTTACACTTTCTCCACTTAAATTCATAAAGGTTTGAGGTTTTGCTAATATCACTTTTTGTCCTTCTATATAACCTTTTCCAATCAATGCTCGGTGCTTTTTTTCAATAACTTGTATCCCTATTTTATCTGCAATGATATCTATTACATCAAATCCAATATTATGCCTTGTATTTGCATATTCTCTTGTAGGATTTCCCAAACCAACTATTACATACATACCTATATCCTTCACTTCCTCTTCGGGTTGAAAAATTTTATTTTTCAACCTATACCATTCACTTCCTCTTAGTCTTGCAACTTTGTACCACAAGGTACAAAGTCATAGCATCTACTTCCTCTCAGTCTGACAACTTTGAACCGTCCCAACAGTTCAGCCATACCTCAAATCTGTTACTAGATTATAACACAACAAAAGCAGGGACACTAGTCCCTGCTTTCATCAAATCATCTCGATTTTTATACGTTATTTACCATTCACACATAACCTGTAACTATTATTCTTCCGGCATATTCAATGCGTATTCATATGCCTCTAAAATAATATTTTGAATCGTTTCTCTTGTTCCCGAATTAATCGGATGTGCGATATCTCGATACTCGCCATCTGCCGCTTTTTTACTTGGCATCGCAATAAATAAACCCTTTTCACCTTCTATTACCTTGATATCATGTACTACAAATTCATCGTCAAGCGTAATAGATACGATAGCTTTCATTTTACCCTCTTTGGTAATTTTACGAACTCTTACATCTGTAATCATCATGCTAATAACCATCCCTTTCTCAAAGTCTGGCAACTTTGGATCGTAAGGTACATTAGCTGTGCGAAAAATACCATCTCTCACACAATGTCCCCATATTTAATTTTCCTTCTCTAAGTTTACTGACTGATCGTAATATGATTACATTGAAAATCTTTCGTTTTTCTCAATTACAATCTTCACACCATCTTCGCCTTTATGGCATGAATTGGCACGAATAGTATCACGACTTTCCACAATACAATTTTCTATATATGTATTATCTCCAATATATACATCGTTTAATATAATTGAATTTTTAATCGTACAGTTGTTTCCAATAAATGATTTTTTAAAAACCACTGAATTTTCTACTGTTCCATTTATGATACAACCGCTAGAAACCAAACTGTTCTTAATGCATGCACCTACATTATATTTTGCTGGTGGCAAATCATCTACTTTAGAATATACATCTGGATATTGTTTGAAGAAATAATCTCTAATTTCTGGTTTTAAGAAATCCATATTTGATTCAAAATAATCCTCGACTGATGCGATATTTTTCCAATATTCTTTCATCTTATATCCATAAATTCCTTTTTGATTTTTGTAACGAATCAAAACATCTTTTACAAAATCATGGCGATCTTCCAAGGCACATCTTTCAATCATTTCTATCAAAAGACGTCTTCTAATTACATAAATACCACAAGAAATTGTATTGCTTTTTGCAATAATAGGTTTTTCTTCAAACTCTTCTACTCTGCATTCTTCATTCATTTTAATTGTGCCATATCTATCAAGTGGTGTACCTGCTGGCATATCCTTACATACAACTGTAATATCAGCTTTTTTCTGAATATGATATTCTAACACTTTGTTATAATCCATTTTATAAACACAATCACCCGATCCAATTACTACGTATGGCTCATGGCTACTTTGTAAAAATGCAAGATTCTGATAAATTGCATCTGCTGTTCCACGATACCAAAAACTATTTTCAGAAGTAACAGCAGGTGTGAAAACAAATAATCCACCTTGTTTACGTCCAAAATCCCACCATTTAGAAGAACTTAAGTGTTCATTTAAACTTCTCGCATTATATTGTGTGAAAACAGCAACTTTTTGAATATGTGAGTTTGACATATTACTCAGTGCAAAGTCAATACTTCTATAACTTCCCGCTATTGGCATGGCACCTATTGCTCTTTTATGTGATAATTCCTTCATACGGTGATTATTACCACCTGCTAAAATAATACCAATCGCTCTCATTATTCATCACCTGCCTTAATTAATGTTTTTCCACTCTTAAGCGTTAAGTTTTCATAATCTTCGCTGCTAGTAACACCAAAGATGCATGCATTTTTACCAACACTTAAGCCATCTGGAAGAATACTTTTTTCTCCGATACACACCAATCCATCATCGTAAATATGAGGCGCTGTTTCATTTGGAACTTCTTCTCCTACACCAGTGACAACCTTATCTCCAATGACAACATATTCAGCAATAATAGTTTTATTAATCTGGCCGTTTTCACCAATTTCTGTATGATTCATAATAATGGAGTCTCTTACAACAGTTCCTTTTCCTATGGTAACACCACAGCCAATTACCGAATTATAAACCTCTCCTCTAATATCCGAACCTTCTCCAATGATGCTCTTCTCAATAACACTATCCGCCGAAACATATTGTGGTGGTAATACATCGCTCTTCGTATAAATTTTCCAATATTCTTCATATAAGTTGAACTCAGGAACTATATCAATCAACTCTCTATTGGCTTCCCAATAAGAACCTAGTGTTCCTACATCTTTCCAATAACCATTAAATTCATAAGCAAATAATGGTTTCCCTTGTTCGTGACAATATGGAATGACATGTTTTCCAAAATCTAGTGCAGGTTGATCTGCTTTTTTAATCAATGCCTCTTTCAACGTTTTCCAGTTGAATATGTAAATGCCCATAGATGCTAAGTTACTTCTTGGATTCTCTGGTTTTTCTTCAAAATCTACGATACGACGTTGCTCATCTGTAATCATGATACCAAATCTACTAGCTTCTTCCATTGGTACTGGCATTACTGCAATGGTACATTCCGCTTTGTTTTGCTTGTGGAAATCAAGCATTACTTCGTAATCCATCTTATAAATATGATCTCCTGATAAGATTAATACATATTCAGGATTAAAACTTTCCATGTAATCAATGTTCTGATAAATTGCATTGGCAGTTCCTGTATACCATTCACTGTTAGCGCTCTTCTCGTATGGTGGTAATACAGTTACTCCACCGATGTTACGATCAAGATCCCAAGGAATACCAATTCCGATATGTGTGTTTAGTCTAAGTGGTTGATATTGTGTTAACACACCCACTGTGTCAATTCCCGAATTGATGCAGTTACTTAAGGGAAAATCGATAATACGATACTTTCCACCAAATGCTACGGCTGGTTTAGCAACCTTTGATGTTAACACACCTAATCTGCTTCCTTGTCCACCAGCTAATAACATGGCAATCATTTCTTTTTTAATCATGTCATCACCTCTACTCTAGTTAATATTCTCTTACACTCACCTTTTATCAACTACGCTCGCCTCAAACTGTCTTCTAAATTTATTACCCCCTAGCAATGAGTACCACGCATGTAAGTATGTAGTGTATTATAGCATATTCTTTCGTAAAAGTGAATATAATTTGCAGAAATAATCATATTTAATCGGTATTTTTTTGTTGTTATTGCACATTATGTTTTTTCTTTCCTATTTCTTTTTATGATTTTTGTCCAATTTCTTTATTTTCTGTAATTTTTTCTTTGTTTGTTTTTTACATAATTTTGACAATTTAGTTTATTATTGGAAATTTAATAAAAATATCGCAATTCTAATATTTGTTTTTGTAATTAATGTGGTATACTACTAATAGAGTAATTATCAGCAGACATAAATTTATAAACTTTTTATAATTGTATAACTTTAAACTTTTATACATTTATTATGCAAAATTTTTTAAGAAAAATGGAGAAAATTATGTTTGAAATAAATTTCCAAAAACCAATTCATGTATATTTTATGGGTATCGGTGGTATCAGTATGAGCGGACTAGCAGAAATCCTATTATCGAAAGGATTTCCTATTTCTGGTTCCGATAGCCAGACCTCTCCCTTAACTGACCATTTGGAAAAAATGGGTGCCAAAATTTATTACGGTCAACGTGCATCTAACCTAGATGATACCATTGATTTAATTGTTTATACAGCTGCTATCAGCACAGATAATCCTGAATTTATAGCCATGAGGGAGAAAGCCATTCCTTCTCTTACCAGAGCCCAATTATTAGGACAAATTATGAAGAATTATGATTTTCCTATCGGTATTAGTGGTACCCATGGTAAAACCACCACTACTTCTATGATTTCAGAAATTCTACTACAAGCAGATACTGACCCTACACTTTCTATCGGTGGAATTTTAAAATCTATTGATGGAAACATTCGTATTGGTGAATCCCAGCTTTTTGTTACTGAGGCTTGTGAATATACAAATAGCTTTCTAAGCTTCTTTCCACAAATAGCGCTTATTCTTAATATAGAAGAAGACCACATGGACTTTTTTAAAAACATAGAAGAAATTCGTAATTCTTTTCACCAATTTGCAAAGCTATTACCAACTGATGGTACTTTGATTATTAACGGCGAAATTCCTGATTTATCAATCTTTACCGTAGATTTACCTTGCCATAAGGTATCCTATGGATTTGATGATTCTTGTGACTATTATGCTAGTGAAATCAGCTATGATAACGAAGCAAAGGGAAGTTTTGTATTACACAGCCCTAATTTCCCTCCCCAAATAATTCATTTAGGCGTTCCTGGCAAACACAATATTTCAAATGCCATGGCTGCTATTGCATTAAGTGATTTGCTTGAGATTGATCGCGTCATAGCAACAAACGCTTTACTAACTTTTTCTGGAACCAACAGACGCTTTGAAGTGAAGGGTAACATTGGAGGCATTACCATCATTGACGATTATGCACATCATCCAACAGAAATAGCTGCCACTTTACATGCTACTAGAAATTATCCACATAATGATGTATGGTGTGTTTTCCAACCTCATACCTACACAAGAACAAAAGCTTTCCTGGGAGATTTTGCCACTGCACTCTCTTTGGCTGACCATATCATACTGGCAGATATTTATGCTGCCCGCGAGAAGAATACACTTGGTATCACTTCTCAAACATTACAAGCAGAAATAGAAAAATCCGGGAAAAAATGCTATTATTTCCCTTGTTTTGATGAAATCGAAAATTTTATTTTACAAAATTGTATCAACGGTGATTTGTTGATAACAATGGGTGCTGGAGACATTGTAAAAGTAGGCGAAAGTCTACTTGGAATATAGTTATCCACATTTTCCACATTCTTTGGGGGATATCTTTTCCCCATGCGAATGTGGATATTTTTTTTATTAACAACTTGCTGATGAACCTAAATAAGCTTTAAAACTGACATTCCTAGCACGCTTTTTTAACAATCCACATTTTCCACATTTTCCACATTTTTCGGTCTTTTTTATGCTTTTAAAATCCTTCAAAAATGATTGTTTCTTTTTGATTTTTTTTGTGTTATACTTTCGTTACTTTTAAAAGGTAGGTATAATTTATGAGCACTTTTACACTATTTAGCAACCATTATTCTAGTTCCACAACTATTTCAAATCACTTTATCGATTACTATATGGCAGATGCCAATGATGCACAATTAAAGGTATATCTCTATCTTCTCAGATCATTGGGGATTTGCACAAATTTTAGTATCTCAGATATTGCTGATAAATTTAATCATACAGAAGCCGATGTATTACGTTCTTTAAAATATTGGGAAACAAAAGGATTATTATCTATTGATATGAATTCTACAGGACAAATTACAGGGATTCATTTGCGCTCTTCTGAAATTACCTCTTCTGAAGTCACATCTTCTGAAAACGCAATTTCTCCTGCAAGCCAACCACTTCCAATATCATCTTCTGCAACACCATTACCATCGAAAGAACCCGAAGAAGATATGGATGAAACTCCATTATTTATAAAGCCATCTTATTCTTTAGATCAAATTAAGGCTTTTAAAAACGATAATTCTTGTGCCCAATTGCTCTTTATTGCAGAGGCATACCTAGGGAAAACACTAAGTGCCAATGATGTGAGATCTATTCTTTTCATATCTGATGTATTGCAATTTTCAGATGATTTGATAGATTTCCTCTTGCAGTATTGCGTAGAACGTGGCAAAAAAGATTTTAGATACATAGAAAAGGTTGCATTAAACTGGGCAGAATCTAAGATAACAACACCTGAACAGGCAGCTTCTTTTTCCTCTAAATACGATAAATCTGTATATACAGTAATGAATGCATTGGGAAAATCCTCATCTCCTACCGCAAAAGAAGTTGATTATATTAAACGTTGGAACGGTGATTATGCTTTTACCATAGATATTATTATAGAAGCCTGTGAGCGCACTGTTTTAGCTACCGACAAACATCGTTTTGAATATGCCGATAAAATTTTATCTAGTTGGAAAAAAGCTGGTGTTCACCATAAGGCTGACATTTCTAAAATGGATGCTTCTTATCATAAAAACAAAGCTACCCAAGCTACACCAAAGGCAACTATTTCCAATAAATTTAATCAATTTCAACAAAATGACTATGACTTTGATGCAATCGAACAAAGACTTTTAATGAAATAGGAGAACAATCGTGGCTCTAACAAATTCACAATATCAATCGATTATGAATGATTACGAAGAAAAACAGCGAATCAATCGGATCAATTTAGAACAACGCTATCAACACGTTTACCAAGAAATTCCTTCCTATAGAGAAATAGAAGATTCCATCTCTTTTCTCTCTATCAGCCAAGCCAGAAAGGCTTTAGAAGGCGATTCTAGAGACTTAAATGACTACAAGAGAGAAATGTCAGCCTTGCGTGATAAAAAGCGTGATTTGCTGCTTAAAGCAGGTCTTCCTGATAATTATTTGGACATGCAGTATCATTGCTCACTTTGCAAAGATACTGGATATCTAGAACACGGCGAAAAATGTTCTTGTTTAAAACAATCCATCACCTCGTTCTTATATGACCAATCTAATTTAGCCAAGGTCATACAAACAGAGAATTTCGACCACCTATCTTATGAGTATTTCTCTGGTGAAAACCTTACAAGATTTATAGAAAATGTTAATACTTCTAAAGAATTTATTACAAATTTCGATTCACACTACCAAAATCTTTTATTTTATGGTACAGTGGGTACTGGAAAATCATTTCTTTCAGGATGCATCGCAAAATCACTTATTGACTCTGGTCATTCTGTGATTTATTTTAGTGCTTCTGGATTTTTTGATTTGTTATCCAAATATTCTTTTGATTTTAAAAATCGTGATATGTTATCAGAATTATATGATAATTTATATTCCTGTGATTTATTGATTATTGATGACTTAGGCACAGAGCTAACAAACGCCTTTACAACATCTCAATTATTTTCGTGTATTAATGAACGAAACCTACGAAAAAAGCCTCTTCTTATTTCTACTAACTTATCCTTTGTAGAGATTAGAGAACGTTACTCAGATCGAATTTTTTCTAGAATTACTTATCATTTTAAAATTAATAAATTTACAGGTCCAGATATTAGAGTACTATAACCACTTAAACACAGAAAGCGAGGACATTTTTCATGGCAAAGCGTGAAGAAAAAAGAAACTTAGAGACAATTCCAGTAGGTGCCTTAGGCATGATACCACTACAAAGTTGCGCTGCATTAGGTACAAAAATTGATTCTTATTTAGTAAAATGGAGAACAGAACGCGAAAACGCTCACAAAACAAGCTTGGCATTTTCAGGATACCAACGTTCTTCTTATATCCTATCTTCCAAAGTACCACGTTTTGGTTCCGGCGAAGGAAAAGGCGCTATTTTAGAGTCTGTACGCGGTAGCGATCTTTATATTTTAGTAGATGTATGTAACCATAGCCTAACTTATTCTTTATTTGGTAACGAAAATCACATGTCACCAGATGATCATTATCAAGACTTAAAAAGAATTATTGCTGCTGTAGGTGGAAAGGCTAGAAGAATCACAGTGATTATGCCTTTCTTATACGAAAGCAGACAGCACAGAAGAACTGCTCGTGAATCTTTGGATTGTGCAATTGCTTTGCAAGAACTCATACGTATGGGTGTTGATAATATTATTACATTTGATGCACATGACCCACGTGTCCAAAATGCTATTCCACTAAATGGATTCGAAACAATCCAACCTGCTTATCAGTTTATCAAAGGTTTATTAAAACATGAGAAAAATTTAACTATCGATTCTTCACACATGATGGTAATTAGTCCTGACGAAGGTGGTATGAGCCGTGCGATCTATATCGCTAACGTACTTGGGCTCGATATGGGTATGTTTTATAAACGTCGTGATTACACAACAATCGTCAATGGTCGAAACCCAATTGTTGCACATGAATTTTTAGGTGCTAGCGTAGAAGGTAAGGATGTCATTATTATCGATGATATGATTTCTTCTGGTGAAAGCGTAATAGAAGTAGCTACTGAATTAAAGAAAAGAAAAGCAAATAGAATTTTTGTATTTTCTACTTTTGGTCTGTTTACAAACGGTGTGGACAAATTTACAAAAGCCTATGAAGAAGGTCTTATTTCTCGCATATTAACTACAAACTTGATTTATCAATCTTCTGAACTTTTAAGTTGTGAATGGTATATTAATTGTGATATGAGTAAGTATATCGCCCATATTATCGACACATTAAACCACGATCATTCTATCAGTGATTTATTAGATCCAAACGAACGTATTCAAAGTGTGGTTTCTAAATATAAAAACGGAAATTTATAATATATGGTACAAAAAAAGATGCCTTCTAACAATGTTAGGAGACATCTTTTTTTACTTCTTGAATTCTACTTCATATAACTGATAAAGTGATTTCCATTTTCTTCAAATAATGCTGTGGCGTCATTCATACCCATTTTATAAACCTTACCTTCTTCTGGTCTCATCAAAACTACATTTTGTGTGTTATATCCCACTACAAGCAAAGCTTCTCCATCTTGCAGTTGTGCCAAAACTGGCATTTCATGATCAATATAATACAGTACACTACCTAGGCTACAACCAGTCAAATCGTATACTTGTGCACTATAACCCAAACCTTCCTCTAGAATCTCATAGCTTGTTTTGCCTTCTAGCAAGGCTTCTTCTACATTAATCACTCCACCAGAAAACTGCAGTATAGCGTCAAGACAAACCTCTAAACTAGAAACATCTTCTTGGAAGTAACTTTCATCTAAAGCCATAATCTGATTCACACTTTGATTCAGTCCATAACGCCAAATACATTCTCCCACATCATCAAACACTGCTCCAGAATTTTCATAAGCCATTTGAATGATTTCATTGGCATCAGAATTAATTTCAAGGATTCCATTCAGATGATACAAATAATATCGTTGCGGCGAAGCTTCATTTTCTAGTGCTACTTCACGATTTCCTTCATATAAAATTTCTTTCGGGGTAGAAACAATCAAATCATCACTATCCATTTCTTTTTCCAAGATAATCTGTACTATTTTTTCATAATAGTCAATGGTAACCGTACTAATATAATTAACTCCCGTTTTAATTTCTTGATTATTTGTAATTTGATCCTCTTCAATATCTAGATATCCATCTTCAAGCTTTTCTATCCGTTGTAAAATAATTTGATTTTCTTCTATTTGGCATCCTACTGTATAAATGTTTTCTTTAGTATAATTCTTCAAAATATTCCCTGTTTCACTTTGAATGATGATATTTTTCATTGGATATATGATATTTCCTGTTGTATCTAAGGTAATATCCTCTTCATTGGCGATACCATAAATCAAATCTTCTTCCATAAAGCCTAACGGCATCAAACTTTCTCCAGCATTTGCTTTCATTTCTACTTTTTGATTGGTGGCTAAATTAAACCATATCAATGAATCACTATGATATTCATCATTTCCTTCTTGCCAAACAACCATATCATTACTTGCAGAAATCTGTATACTTCCTTCTGCAATATCTTCATATACAATTTCATAACTTTTATTTACCATATCCACATCATAAATACTACCATCAATTATCACAAACAGATGATAATTTGTATTAATGTACGCCAATGTATTCACATCATATATTAGAATATCAGCTGCTTTCGTATATGGAATAAATATCTGCTCCTCTACCGTATTGGCCAATGCGCTATAATACATAACCTGAAGTCCTACTTGTCCTTCATACCTACCACGATTCATATATCCGTAAATCAAAAACATAATGTTCCCATTTTCCTCTACAGACATAATTTTCATATCCATCTTATCGTAAGTAGTCCTTATATCAAAATCTTCTAAATCATAAAAAGAATATACATTAGCCAACTTATTATCTACTCCATTATAGGTATATAAGCGATTATTGTTAATAAATGCAAATATATTTCCTCCTTCACTTTCTACTAAGGAAATGCTCTCATCTGCAATACCTAATACAATTTTTCCATTGACAAAGTCTTCTTTTTCACCTTTAAAAATTTCAGACATAGTACGCTCATAATCTAGAAGGTACATACGGTCTGTAGTATATCTTACACGATAATTTTCTTCTACATGGTAATAAGTAATGTTTTTTCCACTACCCATAGACACCATATACGTAAGCTGGATTGTTCCATAGGAAGAAGTAATATCTGTAATCAAAGGTACTGCCTCCGTCACCTTCTTCACATCTAAATCTCCCCATGTAACTTGAGAGAAACTACTATGAATGTTCACTTTATGAAATGTAGTATTATCACCTTCAGAATTTGATTCTAAATATTTTACAATCTCTTTTGCCTCTTCCTCATCATCAGAAAAAGTTTTTTCATGAAAATCCAATACATAGGCTATTTTTTCATCTACATAGTAAGTATCCTCTAATATAATTCTGGTATAGTATTCTATTGTTTGTCCATTCTCCAAAGAAAGTAAAACAATAAAATTATATTCTTCTCCGACTTGAATCAAATCTTTAAGAGTGATTATAGCAGTGATCGTTTCTGTTCCCGTGACCGCATCGAAAATATCACCATTCTCAATCAATCTCTCTCCCATAACATCTCTAACTTCATAGGAAACTTTTACTACATCTTCCACATTATACTCTATTTGAAAAGAAACCTTTCGATCCATTCCTATAGGTGTAACGCTTTCTCTCATATACTCCAAATCCATACTCTCTGCATATCCATGTAGCGTATTGATTCTATCATTATTTTGAAGCATATAGACAATAGGAATTGATGCATCTGATAACTCACTGGTCATATCGGTATTTCCTGTATTCATTAAGAAACTGCTAATAAATAATGTACTTATAAACACCAGCAAAAATATTGCTGCTTTCAGAAATACTTTTTTCATTTCAACAAACCATTCCTTTCTTCTCAAATCAAAACTCATATCGTAAGATACAATTTAACCATTAGGCTCAACTCAAAAAACAAACAACATGTATTACTTTGTTTTTAATAACTGTTGTAATGTTGTGTTAACCTGCAATTCTTTGGTCATATTGTCCACATTAGTTTTCCTTTTTCCCCCTGTTTTCATGCCACGTATTAAAATATTTTTTGGCGTATGTTCAATATCGATAAATTCTAACATTTGTACTTGATATCCATTTTCTTCCAATAAATTTCCACGTATTGCATCTGTTAATAAGGCCGCTACTCTTTCCTTAATTAAACCATATTTCAGTACTGGCTCCAATAGTTCATTTTCTATTTGCTTATTCACTTCATGCTGACAACATGGTACCGATAATATCACCTTGGCATCCCACTGAACTGCTTTGTGCAGTGCAAAATCTGTTGCTGTATCACATGCATGTAAGGTTACCATCAAATCTACATGATCTTGTCCACCATACTCGCTAATATCACCTTTTAAAAATTCCACTTGATCATATCCGTATCCTTTTGCTAACTGGGCACACTGCTCAATCACTTCCTCTTTTAGATCCAATCCAACAATATGAACATCTAATCCCTTCAAAATTTTCAAAAAATAATACATAGCAAATGTAAGATAAGACTTTCCACAACCAAAATCTATCACTTGAATCAGTCTTTCCTTGGGTAAGACATCCACAATATCATCTATAAATTCCAAAAATCGATTAATTTGTTTGAATTTATCATATCGACTTTTTACTATCTTTCCATCTTTTGTTTGCACACCTAAGTCAATGAGAAAAGGTACTGGAATACCTTCTTCTAAAATATATTTTTTCTTACGATTATGAGATAAATCAATTTTCTTTTCTAATTGCTTTTCTTTTCTCTTTACTGTTACTTTTCCTTTTTTGCTGACCAACCCTATGATTTGACAATCTAGTGTTTCAACCTCTATTTGTTTAAACTCCGTGGTCATAAGCCCAACAATCGTTTCAATCATTTCTTCCGTTTTATAATTTTTATGAAATACTTGTTTTCCTTTAAAAGAGCTGCTCTGAAATTCCAAACCATCTTTTCCCATAATAGGTCTTATTTTCACTTTTGTAATTTCATTTTGTGGCAACGGATTACTAATAATCACTTGGTATAATTTTTTATTTATGGTTTCCACAAGGGCTTGTCTTATTTTTTCCACTCTAATAACCATCACTTTCTCTCAGCCTGGCAACTTTGGCTCGAAAGAGACAAATTACCGGTTGAAAAATCTTATTTTTCAACCTATAACCATCGCTTTCTCTCAGTTTGAGTTACTTTCCACGGCTACGCCGCAAAAAGTAACTGCTGTATTCTATTAAAACCATATTCTTCCACTAGGATTTATATGACGCCTTTTTAGTATCTCACAAAATAAAAGAATATGCACTATTTCTTGCACTTTTTCTTTATTTTTTTCTAATTCTTTTTGTTCTTCTCCCGAAAAACCCTTGATGATTTCTCTCAAAATCTCTTTTGTCATTTTATATAAACTAAGGGCATCAGGGTATTCATCATAAATAACGCTCCCTGGATAATCCCTCTGATCAAGATACGGCACAATGACGCGCTGATATTTTTTCGCTTCTGTTGGATACATCTGTTGTAAATATTCCATATCTGATAACAATTTATTCTCTTCACTATAACCGAATGGTAATGGATATGACATATAAAATGGCAAGATACTCTTATACATTTCGTATACTCCCACACTAGTTTATTACTATATCATATGCTTTTATTCTTTTTTTGATATTTTAAATAGTTCTATAAGCCCGAAAATTAATTTTTATAAAAATACCGACCATCCAAGGGTAAGATTGTAAATCCAACTCTAGGTGGTCGGTATATGTTATTTCATTACTACTTTCGACAAAGGCTGTAGGTTAATTAAGACTTCTATTTCACTGCTTTTATACGTGCAATAGAACGCAAGAGTGCCGTTTCAGCTCTCGCTACATCTGTATTTTTCTCGGCCTCTCTCAAACGTTGCTCGGCTCTCTCTTTTGCAAGCTCTGCACGACCTGGATCAATTTCACCTGGCCATTCGATTACTTCTGCTAGAATCGTAATGGATTCTGGTAGAATCTCCACAAAACCTGCATGAAGTGCTGCAACCTTTACTTCTTCTTCCGTGGTAATTCGCAAAACTCCCGGTTTAACAATCACAGTCATAGGAACATGATTTGGATAAATACCAAGTTCTCCCTCTGTTGTATTAAACTCTACCATAGTAGCATCCCCTTGAAAAAAAGTTCTATTAGGGGTAATAATTTTTAAATTCACATTTTTGATATCAGACATACTTCCTCCACTCTCAAGCGTTTTTTATGTTGCAGTTGATATAAAAACCATAACATTTTTATGCTTTCTTATTTCACACGAGCAAGTACATCATCAATACTACCCGCATTTAGGAAATAACTTTCTGGCACATCATCATGTTTTCCTTCAATGATTTCTCTAAATCCTCGTATGGTTTCTTGAATTGGCACATATTTACCTTCTAATCCTGTAAATTGTCCTGCAACGAAGAATGGTTGTGACAAGAATCTTTGAATCTTTCTTGCACGAGATACTACTAATTTATCATTTTCAGAAAGTTCATCCATACCAAGGATTGCAATAATATCTTGTAACTCTTTATATTTCTGGAGAATTTCTTGTACCCCTCTGGCTACATTGTAATGTTCTTCACCTAAAATTCTAGGATCTAAGATTCTAGAACTAGATTCTAGTGGATCTACCGCTGGGTAAATACCAAGTTCTACAATAGAACGTGAAAGAACAGTGGTTGCATCTAAATGGGCAAATGTTGTTGCTGGAGCTGGATCAGTTAAATCATCCGCTGGTACATAAACAGCTTGTACCGATGTGATAGATCCATTTTTTGTTGATGTAATACGCTCTTGTAATGCACCCATTTCTGTCTGTAATGTTGGTTGGTAACCAACTGCAGATGGCATACGTCCTAACAGTGCCGATACCTCTGAACCAGCTTGTGTAAAACGAAAAATATTATCGATAAATAATAATACATCCTTTCCACCTTTATCACGGAAATATTCTGCCATAGTAAGTCCTGTAAGGCCTACACGCATTCTCGCTCCAGGTGGTTCGTTCATTTGACCGAACACCATTGTTGTTTTGTCAATAACTCCTGATTCCTTCATTTCATAATAAAGGTCATTTCCTTCACGAGTTCTTTCACCAACACCTGTGAATACAGAATATCCACCGTGTTCTGTAGCGATGTTACGAATCAATTCTTGAATTAATACAGTTTTACCTACACCAGCACCACCAAATAATCCAATTTTACCACCTTTTTGATAGGGACAAAGTAAATCTACTACTTTGATACCTGTTTCTAAAAGTTCTGTTTCTGTTGCTTGTTCACTAAATTCTGGTGCCGCCCTATGAATAGGTTCATAGCCTACACCTTCTGGAGCTGGTTTATTATCAATTGGGTCACCTAAAACATTAAACATACGTCCTAATGTATTTTCTCCCACTGGTACTGAAATTGCTGCACCTGTAGCTACAGCCTCCATTCCTCTTACCAATCCATCTGTTGGACCCATGGCAATACATCTCACTATATCATCACCTAAATGCTGTGATACTTCAACGGTTAATACATCACCAGATTTTCTTGTGATTTTAATCGCTTCATTAATTTCAGGAAGGGAACCTTCTCCAAATTTAATATCAAGTACCGCACCGATGATTTGAGTAATTTTACCAATTGTTCTCTCTGCCATCGTTCTTTCCTCTCTATTTCTGTAATCCTTCACTCAAAATGAAGATTACCTATCTCTAATCATCATAAACCCTTTACTTATCTTATGAAATTGCTGCTGCGCCAGCAATAATTTCAGTTAATTCCTGTGTAATAGATCCTTGACGGGCTCTATTATACATCAATGTTAAATCGCTAATCATATCTTCTGCATTACTTGTTGCAGAATCCATGGCTTGCATTCTGGCACCATTTTCACTGGCAACCGATTCAACCATACCACCATAAATTAAACTTGTTACATACTTGGGAATAATCAAATCCAACGCTTCTTCCTCTTCTGGTTCAAAATTCATTGGCGCTTGTGCTTTTCCTTCAGTCTGTTCTTCGTTTCCAGCTGTCACTGGCAATAATTTAATCAATGTTGGTTCATGAACCACTGTATTTTTAAACGCTGTATAAGCAAGATATATTTCACTAATTTCACCACTAGTATAGGCTGCAAGGATTTGATTGCTAATTAACATAGCATCTACAAATTCAGGCTCTTCTATCATATCTGAGAAGTCATCGCCGATTTCGTATCCATATCGTCTCATGGTGTCCTTGCCTTTTTTACCAATTGCATAGATTAGTAATTCATCCTTGTTAAAATCACCTTGTGTAATCAACTTTGTGATATTGGTGTTATAACCACCTGCAAGACCTCTATTAGAAGTAATCATAATGATTGCTTTCTTACCCGATTCTTTTGTTTGCAAGTAAGGATGGTTAATATTTCCCGCTTTGGCCAGCATTGATTGTACAGTTGCATACATACATGTAAAATATTCTTTCGAACGTTCTGCACGCTGTTTTGCACGTTGTAATTTTACAGTAGAAACAAGTTTCATGGCTTTTGTGATTTGCTGGGTACTCTGAATACTACCTTTCCGTCTCTTTATGTCTCTCATGGAAGCCATAATCAATCACCTTTTCCTTATTTAAACTGTTTTTTACATTCTTCAATGGCTTTAATTAACATCGTTTCAACTTCTTCAGAAATCGCTTTTTCTGTTGCAATTGCTGTTGGAATTTCTGCATATCTGTTATCGATGAATTCAAATAATTCTTTTTCAAAACGTGTAATATCAGCAGTAGCAATATCTAACAAATATTTATTTGTTGCCGCATAAATGATAATTACTTGATATTGCACTGGAATTGGTTGATATTGTGGTTGTTTTAAAATTTCTTTGATTCTTTCACCTTGTGCTAACTTTTCTTTTGTATCATTGTCTAAGTCTGAGCCAAACTGTGCAAAAGCTGCTAACTCTCTATACTGTGCTAATTCCACACGAATTGGCGCTGCAATCTTTTTCATGGCTTTGATCTGTGCTGCACCACCTACACGAGATACGCTAAGACCAGCATTTACAGCAGGTCTAAACCCTGAATTAAACATATCAGTTTCTAGGTAAATCTGTCCATCTGTGATGGAGATTACATTAGTAGGGATATATGCAGATACATCTCCCGCTTGTGTTTCAATAATTGGAAGTGCTGTTAAACTACCTCCGCCATATTCGTCGCTCATACGTGCCGCACGTTCTAATAGTCTAGAATGTAAATAGAAAACATCACCTGGGTAAGCTTCACGTCCTGGTGGTCGTTTCAATAAAAGTGAAAGTGTACGGTAAGCCGCTGCATGCTTACTTAAATCGTCATAAATCACTAAAACGTCTTCCCCATTTTCCATCCATTCTTCACCAATTGTACATCCTGAATATGGTGCAATATATTGAAGTGGTGCTAACTCACTAGCTGTTGATGCTACAACAGTTGTATATGCTAAGGCACCAAATTCTTCTAATGTTTTTACAATAGTTGCAACCGTTGATGCTTTTTGTCCAATGGCTACATAAATACATTTTACGCCTTGCCCTTTTTGATTAATAATCGTATCAATAGCAATGGCTGTTTTACCTGTTTGTTTATCTCCAATAATTAACTCTCTTTGTCCTCTACCGATTGGTACCATAGAGTCAATGGCTTTGATACCTGTTTGTAATGGTGTATCTACTGATTTTCTTGTGATAACACCTGACGCAACTCTTTCAATTTGACGATATTTATCTGTTGCGATTGGCCCTTTTCCATCTATTGGTTGTCCTAAGGAATTTACCACACGTCCTAATAATGCATCACCTACTGGAACTTCAACAACACGTCCTGTTGTTTTTACTAAATCTCCTTCGTTAATGTTTTTGTGATTACCAAGTAATACTGCACCAACATTATCTTCTTCTAAGTTTAGTACCATTCCGAATACGTCGCCTGGGAATTCTAATAATTCACCTTGCATTGCATTTTCTAAGCCATGTACACGAGCGATACCATCTGCTACTTGAATAACAGTTCCTACATCAGAAACCTCTAAAGCAGCGGCATATCTCTTGATTTGATCCTTAATGACAGAACTTATTTCTTCTGGTCTTAAATTCATGGATCTTACACACCTTTCTTTGTTTGTTTTCAATATCTATTTTATTTCTATTTTTGTTGTATTGTTATGAAATTTTATTATTGCACAAACTTACAACCGTTTGTCTTTCTTTATTGTGTTACCAATTGAATCTTCAATAATTCTTTTTGCATTTCTGATAACTTTGTATAAATGCTGCTGTCCACAACCCTATCACCGATTCGGATTTGCATACCACCAATCAATTCTTCTTTGATGATAAAATGCATTTCCATTTCTTTATAAGATGTAGTTTGCAATAATTTATCTTCTACTTTTGCTTTTTGATCTTCATTTAATGGCAAGGGCGTGGTAACATAAGCAACCCCAATCCCTTTCAATTCTTTGACACGATCAAGAAAGTATTCCATAATCGAATAAATTTCTGCATATCGTTTTTTCTGAATAATCAATGTAAGAAACCCAACGATTTCTCTGCTAATACGACCTTCAAATACTGTATTTGCTACGTTAACTTTCTCTTCCACTGCTATTTTGGGATGATTCATTAGCTTACCAAAGTCTGGATTGCTAAGCAAGGTATCCATAACACCTCTAATCTCTTCCATAAAAACATCAATCTTATTCTCTTCAACAGCCAATTCAAACAAAGCCTCTCCGTATGTTTTTGAGATTAGCTTAGCCATGTGTGCTCACCCATTTCTTTCAAAGTTTCGTCAAGTAATTGTTCTTGAACAGTCACATTCATAGCAGTACTTACTACTTTTTGTGCCATCATAGCAGCAACTGTAACCATTTCCTTTTTCACATCATCTGCAACTTTTTTCTTTTCAAGTTCTGCTTCCACATTTCCTCGTTCAATAATACGAGCTGCTTCTTCTTTTGCTGCTGCCACAATCTTCGCTTCATTTGCCAATGCACGTTTTCTTGCATCACTTAAAATCGCTTCTGCTTCTGCGTCAATATTTTTTAATTTTGCTTCATATTCTGCTTTTAAATCAGCAGCTTCTATTTGATTTGCTTTTGTCTCTTCTAATTCTGTTTGAATTTTATCCTGTCTTTTTTGTAAAAAAGCCCTTGCTGGATTAAATAATTTATTAGAAAGTATAAGAAACAATGCAAAAACTGCAATTGCCATAAGTACTGTGTCTGCTAACAATTGGAAATCTAAATCAAAAAGTCTAGGTTCCATCGTAGCACTTGCCAGTACAAGTTTTGTACCAAGTAAGGTATTCAAGCGTCTGCCTCCTTTCTATTCATTAGTTCACAAAAACCTTTGTGTCCTATATTTTATTCTTCTTTACTATTTTTGTTTAAGATAAAGGTTTTACGAATAAAAGAAGCATTGCTACTAATAGACCATAAAGACCTGTTGTTTCTGCAACCGCTTGTCCTAATAACATAGTTGATGTAATGTCAGATTTTGCTCCTGGGTTACGACCTACTGCTGATGCTGCTTGACCAGCTGCGATTCCTTGTCCAATACCAGGTCCGATACCTGCGATAACTGCTAAACCAGCACCAATTGCTGAACATCCTAAAATAAACTCTTGATTAAATTCCATTTTGATTTCCTCCTAAAAATTGTTTTCTACTTTTTAAATATTTTTCATGCTAATATCCATCACTTCCCCAAAGTCTGACAACTTTAGCTAGAAGAGACAAGTTACTGATTGAAACATTCTATTTCTCAACCTATTTACATTATGCTTCTGTCTCCATTGCACTGGAAACATAAGTCATTGTTAACATACAGAATACATATGTTTGAATTGCCCCTGAAAATATGTCAAAATACGCATGCAAGAAGCCCGGCCAAATGATTGCCACTTTAGAAAGCAATCCATATACTAACGCTAGCATAACCGTTCCTGACAACACATTGGCAAACAGACGTAGTGATAATGAAATCGGTACTGCAATATCACCAATAATATTAATAGGTGCCCAAATCGGCCAAGGATCACATAGACCTTTCAAGACGCCTTTCACTTTTTGATACTTAAATTTGTTAAAATGAATCAACGAAAATGTAATCAACCCTAGGGGTAATGTTACACCATAATCTGCTGTAGGGGGACGTAATCCAAACAAACCAGAAATATTACTAATTAAGATAAATATAAAAATTGTACCGATATAGTTTAAAAATCCTGGTGCATGTTTTCCCATTGTGCTATTAACCATTTTATCTAGCATCTCAACTACTAATTCTACTACATTTTGCTTATTACTAGGAACATCTGTGGCGTTCTTCATAATTTTATTGGCTATGCATGCTAAGAGCGTCAATACTAGCATAATAATTAATACACATACATGGGTGGTTGTTATCCAAGCAGTCTGTCCAAAAATTTCATAAGAAAAAATACCATGTATCATAAAATCAATATCCGAATCTGCTGATAACAAAATTCCCTGTGCCATATACCTTCCTCCTTTCCCTTAATATCTAAAGTTCATACATGAACTCAATACAAAATTCATAAATTATAAATTTTGCTTTATTTGTGAAAAATTTTATCAGTAAAGGGTTGTAAATAAGCCCCTACTTTCAAGCTCATAATCCCTAAAAATGCTGCTAAGGGATTGATAAAATCTGTCATACAAATGATGACAAATACCACTAAAATAATACCATATCTCAACATATTATGGGTTAGCACAATCTTTTGGGCACTGGCTTCAAGCCCCATTGCCTTATCTAATGCCCACCACATATGGATTGTTGCCAACATTGCTAGCAATATTCCAATACTTAAACCTAAGGAAAACGCCAACTTATCTTCTATAAACCAAACTATGATCATTTCACAAAGAATTCCAAAGGCCAAAATCACCAATATCATTTGCTTTACCGTATTACTAATTCTTTTTAGAATGTTCACTTTTTATATTCCTTCTTTTCTTAACTTGATTGGTACCATACATTTCTGAAGGTCTCGTTTCTTTACTATCATATATCTTTTTTGCAAATACATACACATTGCGAAAACCTGCCATTGCTCCAACAAAAAAGAGAAGTATTACCCAAAAGGATGTTCCTAATTTGCGATCCAAAAAATCGCCAATAAAAGAACACAAAAAAATAGGAACAAGCATGTTAATAGAGAATTGAGTTACTAATGTTAACGATTTATATACATTATTATTGTATCCCACATGCCGCTCCTTTACGTTTTATTCCTAATGTCTAATTATACCTATTTTTATATTTTCTGTAAAGGATTTTTAGTACATTTTAC
>JAWXVD010000227.1:0-3750 GCA_044425705.1 Eubacteriales bacterium
GGCGTGAAAAAAGATTATAAGGGCGGTAAGGGGGGAAAAAAGATTATAAGGGCGGTAAGGAGTGAGAAAAAGATTATAAGGGCGGTAAGGAGTGGAGATAAAAGTAGTATAATGGATAAGAGAAAGTATAAAAGTATATAAATATATGAAACAAAAATAGATAAAGATAGAAGTCTTTAGGTGTGTAGTTTAGAAGAGGTGGAAATGGGTAAAATGTTATGAAATTGCGCAAAAATTATGGTAAAAAATGATATTGAATTAGATGGGTTTGCGTAATATACTAGGGTATAGGCTTGAAGGTAGGGATACTTTCTAGAAAGTGGGACTAGAAGATGGATTTTAATAGATTTTTGAAGGCAGAGAGAGAAAATAAGGGAAACAGTATCAATAGAGAGCAGCTTAATATAAAAGGATTATTTTCAGATACAACAGGAGATTATGTCTGTCCTTGTGAACCGAATCCTTATACGCAGGTAAAGATTAAGTTTCGTTCTTTAAAGGATAATATAGAGCAAGTGTATTTCGTGCATAATGGGAATAAAGCATTTATGATAAAAATAGATTCAGATGGAGAGTTTGATTTCTATGAGCATGTTTTACAACTGGATAATGTAAAGGTGTCTTATTATTTTGAGGTACATAGAGGAAATGAAACTTGGTATTATGATGTGCGTGGTGTGACCCATGCTAATGAAGAGTACTATAATTTTGTGATTAAACCAGGATTTAAAACGCCAGATTGGGCAAAAGGCGCTGTTTTTTATCAAATTTATGTGGATCGTTTTTATAATGGAGATCAAGACAATGATGTTCTGACAAACGAATATAGTTATATAGGTGATAAAAGTGTAAGGGTAACAGACTGGAACAAATATCCTGCAACGATGGGTGTTAGAGAATTTTATGGTGGCGATTTACAAGGGGTATTGGATAAAATGGATTATTTGGAGGAATTGGGCATTGATGCGATTTATTTTAATCCGTTGTTTGTTTCGCCATCTAATCATAAGTATGATATTCAAGATTATGATTATATTGATCCCCATATTGGAAAAATTGTGTATGATGAAGGAGCGTTATTGGAAGAAGGGCAGTCTAAAAATAGATATGCTACGAGATATATCAATCGTGTCACCAATAAGGCTAATTTAGAGGCTAGTAATGCTCTTTTTGCAAAAGTAGTTGAGGAAGCCCATAAAAGGAATATTAAAGTAATTTTAGATGGGGTATTTAACCATTGTGGTTCTTTTAATAAATGGATGGATAAAGAGCGTATTTATGAAAATGCAGATGGTTATAAAAAAGGTGCTTTTTTAGATGCGGAAAGTCCATATCGTAGTTATTTCCAATTCTTTAGCCAAGATAAATGGCCGTATAATAATTCTTATGATGGTTGGTGGGGGCATGATACTTTGCCAAAATTGAATTATGAAGACTCAAAAGCATTATATGATTATATATTATATATTGGGAAAAAATGGGTTTCTCCTCCATTTAATGCCGATGGTTGGAGATTAGATGTAGCAGCAGATTTAGGGCATACATCTGAGTTTAATCATAATTTTTGGAAGGATTTTAGGAAAGCAGTAAAGAGTGCAAATCCTAATGCCATTATTCTAGCGGAGCATTATGGAAATCCAGGAGAATGGTTACAAGGAGATGAATGGGATACAGTTATGAATTATGATGCTTTTATGGAGCCAATTACCTGGTTTCTGACAGGGATGCAAAAGCATAGTGATGATTTTCGTCAAGATATGCTAGGGAATGCAGGAAGCTTTTGGGGGGCTATGAGGCACCATAGTACACCATTTTCCAATAGTTCTTTGCATGTTGCCATGAATGAATTATCGAACCATGATCATTCTAGATTTTTAACGAGAACCAATAAGAAAGTTGGTCGTATTAATACGCTGGGGCCAGAGGCTGCTAACCAAAATGTTAATTTAGCAGTAATGAGGGAAGCTGTGTTAATGCAAATGACATGGCCAGGTGCACCTACAATCTATTATGGAGATGAAGCAGGTGTGTGTGGGTTTACGGATCCAGACAATAGAAGAACGTATCCTTGGGGAAATGAAAATCACGAATTAATTGCATTTCATAAAGATATGATACGTGTCCATAAAGAAAACCCTGAATTTAAGGATGGTTCTATTAAATATATAATAGAAGAGTATAATATTGTTGGGTATGGAAGAATGAAAGGAAAAGAATGTTCGGCTATCATAATCAACAATAATGATTTCTTGGTTGTGAGAGAGATTAATGTGTGGGATTTGGGCGTGCCTAGAGATCGTCAAGTGACAATGAAAAGAACTATGTTTACAACAGATCAATCGTATGATTTTAAGGATATCGAATATCCTGTAAATGAAGGAAAAGTTACGATTACATTACCACCTACATCTGGTATTATATTAAAATATAAACCAGAAAAAACAAAAAAGTTCTTGCATTTTATTTAAATCTATGGTATAAATATATCTTGTCGGGACGATTTTTAAGTAAGTCGTTCAACATGGGTGGATTCCCGAGTGGCCAAAGGGGACAGACTGTAAATCTGCTGGCAACGCCTTCGAAGGTTCGAATCCTTCTCCGCCCATTACATATTCGAGAAATCAGTAGAACAGTACAGACGTGATACAGTACGTATGTCTACAGCGGATTGGAATATGTAGTATCACAAAGTTGTAAGACCAGTTATATATTAGCCGGCGTGGCGGAACTGGCAGACGCACAGGACTTAAAATCCTGCGGGACTTATACTCCCGTACCGGTTCGATTCCGGTCGCCGGCAGTAGTTGAAAAGGCTTCAAACGTTGATTATATCAGTGTTTGGAGTTTTTTTGTTGCTTGGAATTTTGTATGCCCTTGTATGCATAGCCCATAAACAGGGCATTTGCAGTACTTTTGGTTATTATCCAAGGGCTTGTAACATTTTTCTTGTGGTGTTTTCGTCGGGTCTTTTTTGGCGGATATAATGCCAAGTGGTACGTGTATCGCTATGACCTAATAGAGGACTTAATTCATTCACTGTTAGTCCATTCTCATATAGCATGGTTGCCACTGTAAAATGAATCTGATGACTAGAGCGATAACGAATGCCTAATTCGTTGCATACCCTTTTTAAATGTTCATTAAAGGTATCTCCTAACAGTTGTTTTCCATCTCTCATAAATAAATAATCACCATCTGAATTCTGATGATAGGCTATTTCTGCTAGTTGTAAGGCATAATCAGTTCAAGGAATGGTACGAAATCCTTCTGCTTGATTGCCTTTTATTCGCTCTTCTGTGGTATAGGTAACAGCACCAAAGGTAAGGTCGTCATTTAGTACCTGTGATCTTCTAACAGAACGATTGATAGATAAATATCCATCTGCAATATCCTGTTTCTGAATGGCAGTTAATTCCCCAATGCGTAAACATACTTGAAAGGCAAAACTAATAGCTAAAGAATAAGGGTCTGTTTTGCCACGTAGGTGTTCTAAAATGGCTTGTCGTTCCTTAGTAGAAGGGTGAAAAATATATTTTCACCCTCAGCGTCTGTGATTTTACCCTTGCAAGCAAGTAAAATCACTGGACTTAATTGTCTTTCTTACTAGCTTGTGGCTTACAACGATGCTTAAATGTTGATTTGCGAATTGCTATCACCAACTTTTTGTGAATTATTCTCACCAGCTCTCGAGCGTGAAACGTGCATTATCTTCTCCAATTGTGAATTATTTTCTCCTTATTTTGCAAATTC
>JAWXVD010000228.1:0-3748 GCA_044425705.1 Eubacteriales bacterium
AGATATACTAAGTGCTTTTGATTAGCACTTGTGTATTCAATGTGATTATTCTATATGCTTTATTATGAGTTAACTATATCATATATTTCCCTATATAACAAGGTGAGTTGGCAAAAATTAGGATAGACACATCAATTATGGTATAGTTTATGGAAAATGTAACTTAACTAAGTGACATTGGTCGCGAAAAGTGACGAATCACCTCGTTTTTACAAAGGATATTCCTCTTTCACCTATTGACTAAAAAAGTATCAAACAGTATAATAAAAATATGTTTTTTCACTAAAAAATGTATGAAATATAAATAAAATCATAGCCATGCAAGTCATTGCTATGACAAAAATAATGGAGGTAAATTGGGTGGACTCTAGAAAAAATATTTTTATAAAAAATGAACAACTTGCCAATGTTTATGTTGCACGCTGCCTCCTTATTTGTACCGGTCTTGTGATACTGATTTGGTTTCTTAACGTCATTAGAGTGTTCCAAAGTGATTTAAATGTTGTGAATGTTGTAATGCCTACAGGTATTTTTTTTCTCTCTATGCCTGCTTATTTAATATTAAAGAAAAAGGCAAGTGGTCTTTGGGTGAAATACCTTTGCTTGAGCTGCTTTACACTGGGAATGGGGGTTTTGTATACAGGACTCACTTTTCAGGCGATTCTGGCTTGGATTCCTCCTATCGCCTTATCGCGTCATTATTATTCTAAAAAAGTCATGAATTTCACCTTAATTGCAAGTTTAATTATTATGCTTATCACCATCTATTTAGGAGCATTTTTGGGTGTTCCAGATGCCAATATGATAGGGACGGTAAGTATCTTTGATAGTATTAGCGACCAGATGAATTTTGTTTCTTCTACAATGATAGATGGTCACTCTATTTACTATCGCATTTTTGTGAATTTTTATCTACCACGGGCCTTTATTCTTATTGTTGCCTATGTAATTTCCCTAGCACTTTCAAAACGAACTCACTCTATTTTGCTAGAACAAGAAAACGACTTGGTAGAAAAGCAGCGTATTAGCAATGAACTTGCTGTTGCCACAGAAATACAGTCTTCTATGTTGCCTAATGTATTCCCACCCTTTCCCCACCGTCATGAGTTTGATATTTATGCCATCATGACACCCAGTAAGGAGGTCAGTGGCGATTTTTATGATTTCTTTCTTTTAGATGATGACCATTTGGCAATGGTGATTGCCGATGTGTCAGGAAAAGGCGTTCCTGCTGCCTTGTTTATGATGAGTACAAAAATCATCATAAATAATCTGGCAAAGCTCTATACATTACCATCTGAAGTTTTATCAAGAGCAAATCATCAGATTTATGATTCCAATGAAAATGATATGTTCGTCTCTGTTTGGTTGGGGATTTATGAAATTTCTAGCGGTAAATTAACTGCTTGTAATGCAGGACATGAGTATCCTATAGTAAAGCATGCAGGCGGTGATTACACTATTTTAAAAGATAAGCACGGTTTAGTTTTAGGTGCAGTAGAAGATATTCGTTACCATGATTATGAGATTCAGTTAGGACAAGGTGATGTTCTATTTGTCTATACTGGTGGCATACCTGAAGCTATTGATAAGGAAGTACAGGTGTATGGTACTGATAGATTACTGGATTTATTAAATAAAAATGATGCATTGCCACTGGACGCTATGCTACATACTGTCAAAGATGATGTGCAATCCTTTGCGGGAGATACACCACAACTTGATGATATGACAATGCTTGCGGTAAAGATTATGTAACGATTCAGCCATAGGCTAAAAGATAGCTGAACTGTTACAAGATGAAATCAATAAATTTGAAAATAAGTTTGAAAATAGAGGGTTGGTGAGAAAATGGATTTCTTTGAAAAAAATGATGTGGATACCACTCGTTATGTGCTTAATAGCCTAAAAGTAATTACCTTATTTGGTATTATGATATGGCTCTTCAATATATTAGGTGTTTTTACCATTAAACAAAGCATTATGAACATAACTATGTCTAGTGGGCTTTGCGTTATTTTGATGCCTATTATTCTCTCTAAGTTTATGCATCTTTCCAATCATTCTTTGAAAATTTTATCCATTACCTGTCTCATTTTAGGTATTGCTATTATGAACTGTGGTATGACCTACCAGTCCTTGCTATCTTGGACAGTGCCAATACTACTTGCTTCGCACTATTACTCACCAAAAACAACAAAAATCGCTTTTATTAGTACTGCTATATTGATGTGTATTGCCATGTATATAGGAATATTTTGGGGCGCTTGGGATAGTAATATGATGGGCTCTGTAGAGCCAGTCTACGGTTTTGAAAATAGGTTGGAATTTATTAGGATTTCTAAAGCCAATGGGCGTGATATCATTACCTACATCTTGTATATTTATTATTTGCCTCGTATGCTCACCATGTTTGGCTTTTACTTTTTAGATGTTACTCTGTCAAAACGAACACGAAACTTACTTCTACTGCAAGAAAAAGAATATTTAGAAAAAGAAAATCGTAATCAAGAATTATCCGTTGCCACACAAATTCAAACATCAGCATTACCAAATGTGTTTCCACCCTTTCCTCACCGCCATGAATTTGATATTTATGCAAGCATGACACCAAGCAAGGAAGTAGGGGGAGATTTCTATGACTTCTTTCTGGTTGATTATGACCATTTGGCGCTCATTATGGCGGATGTTTCAGGAAAAGGTGTACCAGCTGCCATGTTTATGATGGCTACAAAAATCATAGTTAAAAACCATATAAGCTCTGGAAAAAGTCCCGCAGAAGTATTGGCAAAGGTCAATAATCAATTATGCGAGACCAATAAAAACGACATGTTTGTCACAGTATGGCTGGGTATTTACGAAATTTCCACAGGGACACTTGTAGCCTCTAATGCAGGTCATGAGTATCCTGTGTTGAAAAAAGGGCAGGAACCATTTGCTCTCGTGAAAGATAAACACGGCTTTGTCATCGGTGGCATGGAGGATATGAGATACACGAACTACGAACTGCAACTTGCCCCAGGTGATACATTCTTTATCTATACAGATGGTGTGTTAGAGGCCATAGATGAGAACACAAACGTATACGGTACAGAGCGTCTTTTGAATCAATTAAACAAAAATACACATGAGAGTTTGGAAGACCTTCTACATAAAGTGAAAGATGATGTAGATAGCTTTGCTGGTACAGCAGAGCAGTTCGACGATATCACTATGCTTGCTTTACGGAGAACAACTATGAGTGTCAATTAGCATGTCCCTATGACAAAAACATTAAGAAATAGCAAAGACACTATTTTTCGAATGATTTTTAAGGAAAAAGAAAATGCACTGGCATTATACAATGCAATGAATGACACAGATTATCAAGATGTAGAACAATTAGAAATTACGACTTTAGAGAATGCTATATACATTTCGTATAAGAATGATGTTTCTTTTATCATAAATTCTTATTTATACCTATATGAACACCAATCTACAATCAACCCTAATATTCCGCTACGAACTTTATTTTATGTATCATCACAGCTATCCAAACTTACGGGCAAGAATAACTTATATGGAACAAAGTTGGTGAAGATTCCAACGCCTAAATTTGTATGTTTTTATAATGGTATAGATGATTTTCCTGAATATGCAGAGTGGAAGTTATCTGATGCTTTTCGTGAAAAAGTTGAAAAAATACAGCTAGAAGTAGTAGTAGACGTTTATAATATTAATGTAGGCAATAATGAATCATTATTAC
>JAWXVD010000229.1:0-3735 GCA_044425705.1 Eubacteriales bacterium
AAAGCCTTCATAGACAACATCTGAAAGAGTGATCTCATCACCTTTTTCTTTGATTTTATCTAGTACAGATGGAATGATTTTACCACCCATAAGATTTTTGGTTGAATCAGATTTTGGATCGCAACCAATTTGCATAACTTTGTATCCTTTGAGTGCAAGTGCTGCTGATAAATTTGATGTAGTAGTGGATTTGCCAATACCACCCTTTCCGTAAATTGCAATTTTTTTCATAATGTTTAGCTCCTTTTCTTAGTAGTGCTAATTAAATTGTTTGTAAAATATATGTGCATACCAAGATGCACACATAAGTTTATGATTCATTTTCTAAATGCTGGTTGATTTTTTTTAGTATTCTAGCAAGTTCTTTTGTGTCGTCTTCCCCAATATAAGAAACAATTTTCAACAGCATATCTTTGTGCCTTGCTCGATTGGACATAAGATATTCTTCACCCTTTTCTGTAAGTGAGAGAAGTTTTGCTCTCTTATCTTCTGGTGAGGTTACTTTTTCAATCAAGCCTTTTTTGATTAGCCTATCAGCAAGAGTGGTGGCAGTAGCACCAGAAATGCCAATCACTTGACTGATTTTCACAAGGGTTGGTGCTTTGTCAAATCTATGGTGATAATGAGCAATGAATTTCATCAGAGACATCTCTCCTGAGTGCAAAAAATCTTCTTCAGCCATACTCTCTTTTTTGATTTTTTGCATTCTTTTTTGTAACTCATCAAGGCTTTGCTCTAGATTATCTAAACTTTCCATAATACCTCCAATATTTAGTAGTGCTAATAAAATAAATTATAAAATTTAACACCACTGAATTTAATTAGTAGTGCCAAATAAATTATATGTTAGATTTAACTTTTTGTCAAGGGGTAATTTTATAACTTAGCTCCACCGAGCCATATTTTCAGCAGCACACATTCGCAAACCTTTTACGTGTCATAAAAAAACTCCCTTCTATAGTTGACTAAAAAATGACCTCCACAGGGTCATGGCTTGCCCTCTGGAACAATACTTGAATGTTGTTTTATCTAAAGGGCAATATAACGATTCATTTACACAAATACAAAAAATATTTATTGTGGGCGGTTTGTTTGCGTCCATGGTTTCTTTGGCGGTCCAGCAGTCTGAGCAAACCCCAGAAGAAATGGCGAGAGCTATGCTAGAGATACTTAATCATAAACAAACTTTCTAACGGTGATATAAAATACGATTTTACTCAAATTGCATACAGAAAACATACATTAATAGTTCACTGCTACATGAGTATAATTAAATTTTACACAAAATTTCCACTGCCCTTATGCAAGTATCTTTTGGGATATTGTGGGCATATAGGCAAGACAAAAGCCACAGTAACAAGTTGACTTTTCACTTCATATATGATATTATCTAGTTGAATAAAAAGACAAAATTCAGACATAATAATATCATCTGGAGGTTTGAAAATGAATATCAATTACAGTGAATATATGACCAACATGATAGAGACATTTCCAATCGGCGCTCCTATTTTCACAGAAACGGTTGTGAGAGCAGCCTCTAACGAGATAGGGGCGCCGATAGACGAAATCAAAAGTGTTGTCAACTTAAATCTAAAAAGGCTTGCTGACAATAAGGTTATAGAGCGTATTCAAAAAGGGGTGTATTACAAGCCGAAAATAACAGCATTCGGAAAAACGAAACCACCGATAGACCTTGTCATAATGGAAACCTGTATGAAACAAGACAATCAGCAGATAGGATATATCGGTGCAGAAACTTTGCTTCACAACCTTGGCCTTGCCACCTTAGCGCCTAAAAACAAAGTGATTGTAACCAATAAACACAGAGTAAAAGTACCAAAGGGGAATCACATTATCCTTAAAAAACCTGTGACAGAAATTACCGATAAAAATACAAGATATTTACAAATTATAGATGCCATAGCGATGCTTGATACAGAATATATCGATGCAGAAAACCCTGCTAAAATCATTGCACAAACCATAGAGAGATTTGCGTTGGATAAGCTGACAATTATAAAAATAGCCAAAAAACATTATTCACAGAGAGTGGTACTTGCAGTATTAGAAACTGTTTTGGAGGACGATTATGAAATTACACATGGATAAAGATGCCTTTTCGGTTATTATAGGTAATGTTAGCGAGAGAACAAGTATCAGAAAAGATATCATTGAAAAAGATTATTATGTGGTGCTTATGCTTTTTGAACTTGCTAGAAAACAATCGGAGCTACCTGCATATTTCAAAGGTGGTACAGCACTGTATAAGGCGCTTAAAACCCTAAATCGCTTTTCAGAAGATATTGATTTGACAGTGGCAATCAGCGATTGCTCTAGAAGTCAAGGTAAGGCGAGGCTGGAACGAGCAAGCACGAAATATACTGTATTACAGAGAACGACTGATAAAGAAAAAGAAATCAATGCAAAAGGGAGCATAACCACAATCTATGATTATCAGCCTATCACAGCGATTGACACTCAAGATGAATTGCAACGATTTGGTCATGTGAAAGTGGAGGCAACTTCCTTTACTGTCAGTGAGCCTTATGAAACCTCGGAAATAGAACCTCTGCTCTATACAAAAGCAACAGAAGAAGAAAAATTGATATTAAAAGAACAGTTTGCGGTTGTCCCATTCCCTATCAAAAGTATTAAACAGGAGCGCATCTTTGCTGATAAAATACTTGCAGCAGAGTTTTATTATCAGAGGAATGAACTGTTTGATGTATCAAAGCACTTGTATGATTTAACTGTTATGATGGGTTTGCCCAGAATACAGGAAATGCTCTCTTGTCATGATGAACTTGTAAAAATGCTGTCCTATAAACGCCAGGAAGAACTATTGCGGAAAGGCAGTGAACTTGCAGATTTACCATTTGAGAACTTCACCTTATTTAACGAGCTTGAGGACAACCGATCGTTACAAATGCATTTCATGAAAATGCAAGAAATTTATGTATTTGATGAAAAAGACGTTTTTTGCTACGAGGAGATGAGCCGAAGAATGAAGTCTTTGAATGAAATTCTGCTAACCTTAGATGAGGGGTTAGCAATCATAAATCAAGAACCACAAATGAATATGTATTAAGCAAAAGACTCATAGTAAATGCTGTGAGCCTTGCAAAACAGTGAGTAAGCATTCATTTGCCTGCTCACTGTTTTGCTGATTATGGAGAAGTATATTTTAACCGCCCTAATGCAAGTATCTTTTGGGATATTATTGGGGTATAGTCAAAACGAAACCCACAGCACATTTTTCATAATGTGCTGTGGGTTAATTTTAATATATCGTTTATTTTGTTAAACACCATACTAAACATCTTTTTTTGATAATACAGTTGGTGCTACAAATAATGAAAATAGAAACATTATAACCCCAACACCGAACATCAAATATGCTAGTGTCATTATATTTTGTTGTAAATCAATAAACAAAGATGTTACAAGTAAGGTTGCTACCATTAAAATAGTAGGAATAAGAATTGAAAATAGCATAGCCAAAACTTGTTTTTTATCATCGAATAATATAGATAATGGTATGCTGGTACTGGTAGAAGATAGGCTGATTGACAATCCGACTAAAACAAACATGAATAACTTGTCGCTTTCAAAATCTCCCATTATTAAAGACATCGAAAGTGATAATATAACACCTAAAAATAATCCCACTAATATTAATAAGATGCTCAGTAGATACTTGCTCCTAATCACTTTTTCTTTTGAAATAGGAAT
>JAWXVD010000230.1:0-3729 GCA_044425705.1 Eubacteriales bacterium
CGGTTTGGTGATTGGAATAATAGTTGCAATGCAATTAAATAAAGAGCAGGAAGAGTTTTCTTCATTTACCACAATCAGTAATGGACAGGTCGTGAGTGCTTATGTGAACGGTGAAAATGTGATAGATGAGCGGAGAGAACTAGAGGAGAAAGTAAAGGAAAGTGTAGGGGAATATTATGAAAGAGAAGTAGATGAATTAGTATTTAAAGGGTTTTGCATGCTGGAAATGGAGGGTATAACGGTGGAAGTTGAAGTAGATGGAGTGTGGTATATGGTGGAATGT
This sequence comes from Eubacteriales bacterium, assembly GCA_044425705.1. Classification (GTDB taxonomy): domain Bacteria; phylum Bacillota; class Clostridia; order Lachnospirales; family Lachnospiraceae; genus JAWXVD01. The sequence goes on from JAWXVD010000230.1 coordinate 284, forward strand.
GATATGGATGGGGAAATAGTGAAGTGAAGGATCAAGTGATCTTGAAAAGTCAATGATTTTCAATAAAAATGTTTGTAGAGATCTTGTCAAAAAAATCGTTTGTGTTATAATGGCTATATGAGATCGAAATTAAGTTCGATCAACAAATGAAGAAATGGTGGAGCAAATGAAAAAAGTTGGAATTATAGATGCAGATTTAATGGATAATGGGACAAGACATCCTAACTTGGCATTAATGAAAATAGCGGGGTATCATTTGGAATTAGGTGATGAGGTAAATCTGATCTATAAATCATATGGTGAAGTAGTTGATTATGATGAAATTTATATGTCTAGGGTATTTACTTTTACAGAGGTTCCAGACTGGGTAATAAAATTACCCAATATATCATATGGTGGAACAGGATTTTATGAAGATGGTGGAGAAAATTTACCAGATGAGATCGAGCATCATATGCCATATTACGATTTGTATTTGGATTATGTTAATGAACAAATTAAATTGGGAAAGGCAAGAAGTAAATTTGCAGATTATTTGGATTATTCAATCGGTTTTGCTACGCGTGGATGTTTTAGAAAGTGCTCTTTTTGTGTGAATAAGAAATATGATAGGTCATTTATACATTCTCCGATTAAAGAATTTTATGATGAAAAAAGACCATATATATATTTATGGGATGATAATATACTTTCGCATCCAAAGTGGAATGAAATTCTTGATGAATTGGAATCAATAGGAAAACCTTTTCAGTTTAGACAAGGAATTGATTTGAGGTTAATGACAGATGAAAAAGCAAAGAGATTTGTGAATACACACTATCATGGAGATTTTATATTTGCATTTGACCATATTGAAGACACAGATCTAATTGTAAACAAAGTCCAACTATGGAAACGATACTCGTCTAAAGTATGTAAGATGTATGTTATAAGTGCATATAATTCGCAGGATGAAAGAGATATAGAAGATGTTTTTCAACGTATTCATACGTTGATGAAATATGGGGCATTGCCGTACATTATGAGATATGAAGAATATAAAAATAGTGAATTTAAAGATATTTATATTCAATTAGCACGATGGTGTAATCAGCCGAGCTTTTTTAAAAAGAAGTCGTATAGAGAGTTTTGTATAGCTAATCAAGAATATAAAAAAGACCAAACATCAAATTGTTCAGCATATCAATCTATGTTAGATTTTGAAGCAAGATTTCCTGAAATTGCAAATACTTATTTCGATTTGAAGTTTGAACAAGAAAATATGTATTCTCTTCAGTATGGATATGGCAGGAAATATGCAAATAAGCCATTGTGTGAATTTTGCGAAAGGTCAGGTTTGTGTTGGGAAACGATACTATCAGATAAAGAAAAAATAGTAGAAAAATATTTAACTAAAGAAGTTGATATCAATTGTTTGCAATATAAACATTCGAACTGTACAGTTAGTCCAACTTTAGTAGCAGAGAAGGTTGCAGTGGCATTATTAGGGTTTAGTTTAGAAGAATTGATAGAAATTCTTAGAAAAGCGGAAACTAGAGAAGATGTTAAGGCTGATACAATAATTCAATATAGTGAAATTGAGGACGCAATTTTTGAGCTACCTTATATTTTAAAAGATAGTGTAGTTGGCGGTACGTATGATGCGATAGGTGAATATTTAGAAAGAAACAGACCGGATTCTAAAAAAAATAAGGTTGCATTTAAAAAATATGGAGAAAATCATTCGAAAATGGCCACATTACTTGATTTGGCTATTATTAGAAAGAAAAAATTAAAAGCAGTTGTTGAAATATCGGAAATGGCAATGTATTATTGCACTCTTTCGCGAGAAAAGCAAATGAAACTAAGTGCTAGATTGTGTTTACGTATACCGATAGTTCAGAATCAATTGGTAGCAGAAAGGGATATAGATACAATTAGTTCAGATATAGCAATATTAGCAAAGACAACAGAAACTCGACGCGGACGAGATGTTCGTAGAGTGATAAAGTTTATACAAGATAATGCCTGAATTATTTTGTATAGATAAAGAAACCAGTAATAGTATTTTTAGCGTAATTTATTGCTACTAGTAGATAAATTGCTTAAATGTTATTACTGGTTTTATAATTTTATGAAAATTGTATATTTTAAATAAAAGCAAGATCTCCAGAATGTATTGTGATAGAATTATATATATTCATCTCAATACATAAATTAGTATTTGAGAGGTGAAAGTATGATTGATGGGAAGAAAAAGAATACAGGAGAGAAAATTATGGCATATAGTATAGTGGAAAGTAGTGTTAAAGATTTTATTGATAATGCTAGTAATATTAAGCTACCAAGATTTCAACGTAAACAAACATGGACAAAAGAGCAAAATTTCAAATTATGTATTAGTGTTTTTAAAGAATACCCAGTTGGCGTTGTGATATTAAATCATAGTAAAGATGCAGATTGGTTGTTAGATGGAAGACAACGTAGAAATGCACTTAAATTAATGAGGGAAGATTTTGTGTCAGTATATGAGTGGGCGAGATCATTCATTAAGTTTACAGCTAGTGATAGTGATGAGGAAGTAAAGGAAAAATTTTGGCGAAAAATTGATATTTATTTGCAGAAGGAATTCGAAGCGATTGAAGAAGAGGATGAGGAAGATAGCGATGAGGAAAATGCAGATTCTTTTGATGCTCAATCACAATATAATAGTTTACTTACATTGCAAGATATAATACTAGTGGTGCATGGTAAAAAAACAAAAGGGCATACAAAATTTGAGCATATGTTTTTGTTTGATGGTATTGTGGATGCTAAGGACTTAAGTTATGTTATTCACAAAGATGGACAATATATTTGCGACCCAGTGAAATTAAGAAAGAAAATATTAGAGTCTATTGAGGAAGATAACATTGATAAGGAGAGTTTTTTTGAAAATTTATTGAAGTACAGAGTCACCGAAGAATGTGAAAAGGAATTAAAAGAGCATCTGAGTATGCATTGGGACTATTATGATCGTTGTATAAATGTAGTAAAAAGAAGTGAGGCTGTAATATCAAAGGCAAGATTAGGAATGATTAAATTATATAATGCAACAGTGCTAGATGCACAAAATATTTTTTCGTTGGTAAATGCGGGTGGCACTAAGTTGACAGGAGAAGAACTTTTGTCGGCACGTCCGTTTTGGAATGTACCCGTTACATCGCCATCAGGAGCTGTTCGAGATGAGGTATTGAAATTATATCAAAAATTAGGTATAGATGTACCAGATGATGTCTATAGATGGGATTTTGGTGCAACGTTATTATCGAGAATTGATAGGAAGAATTTGATCTTTGATGAACTGCCACTGGAAGTGGAAAGTTCTTTGGGAAAACGAATGTCACTGGGCTTTAAATTACTAAGTGCCATTTATTTGGGCGGAATTACAAACAATGATGTAACAATGTTAGAGAATACAAAGAAGG
>JAWXVD010000231.1:0-3690 GCA_044425705.1 Eubacteriales bacterium
ACCATGTTTTCGGCATTTTTATTGCATATTAAATTAAGGTCATTGCTATTTTTTTGAACAGTGCAAAATCTTATCAAAAATCATTATACCGTCCCCTTACTATCTCTGCTACTTGATCATTTTATTGATTAAATATTACTATAAAAAAACTATGTTTTATAATAGTAAGGACGGAATTGGTAATAATAAGGACGAAATCTCTAAAACTATGTCGATTTTATTGAAAATATCTGCTTGGCAACATAATTTTGTCTGCAGCTGTCATCGTAGTTTTTTTCATAAATTCCCGAAGTCTGATTGTACCTGTATTGATATTACATACTTTCAATTTCTATAAGTTCATCGGGCATAAAAAAGTCCGCTATCATTGATAGCGGACTGGTGAGAATATAAATGATATAGATAATATTTTTTCTTTATAATCCTTTTGGTATTAATTTATTGCTGTACTTGTTTCGCCATCTTGAGTGCAATACACAACAGCCGTTAGACTATTATTAAATTCATTATCGTGGTATAACGTAAAAGTAGTTGCCCCTGTTGCTCTATACCCTGTAGAATCATAACGTGTATCATCAAACGAAATACTCCACCCAGATTCAACAGCAGATGCTGATGCATTAGAATCTATTGCTTCAACAGATGAACCATCATACTCAAAATATACCTTTAATGACGTTGTTGCTACCGTAGTATTATCTGATGTTAGAAAAAATCTCCCATATGCTGTGGCAGATGTTACAGCTCTACTATTATTGGCAACAATTGAATATTCATATGAAACATCTTCATTAATCATAATTGTCGATGTTTCATATATTACACTAGAATTAATGTCTGCAGCAAAAGCTGGGATAGCACATACAATAACATTTAGCATAACAACAACTAATATAAATATTTTTTTCATATTTCACTCCTCACCAAATTACTTCCCAATCGCCAAAATTGCCTGAACAATTCATTGATTTATCACCATTGGAATCAATAGTTAATGTTAGTTTTATATCTGCTTCATTTTTATCAAGCGAATTTTTTTCTATTTCAAACAATCCTGTAACAGAGCACTTGGATGTATTTTCACCAGATATTAAGTTGTCATATGTTGCGGAATAATCTTCATGAGCACTATTATGATATAAACTAACCCCTCCACCACTATCGACATGGGAGGTGTTGTTATCATTTACTAAAAACGCAACATCCATACCATACTGTGAAATTTTAGTTGTTGTTCCTGTGAAATAAAATGCTCCATACGCAAGTGCGTGGACAATATCATTTGAACGTGATTCGATAATATCAATATTTAAACGCAATTCTACATCTTCATTAACATTAATAACTGCATACTCACTTGCAACCATATTATTAGGTGTTTCTGCCGCAAGTGCTGTTGTGGAGAAAGTTAGTATAATAATCAAAGACATGAGTGTTGAAAATATTGTTTTAATTTTTCTCATCTTTGTTACTCCTTTTAAAATTATTTATTGTTTTTGTAAAAATAAAAATCAAAGTAGCGACCACCATTGTAATAATCCATATTTCAAAAGCAGGATGGTTGTGTGCTGCGGATATTTTATCTGAAGGCGTCGAATTTGTAACAGCACTCATTTTCATTTCTTTTATAATATCTCCTAAATATTGACCAAGTATAATACCTCCTGCATTTCCCAAAGATAGTAACATAGCAAATTTATATTGTTTTAATAATATTAGAATACTTATTAAAACCCAAAGATGTAAGTATTTATGATTAAGCATCCAATTGAACCAATACAAATCTGTAGTTCCATTTTTTGTTATAGAATAAAATACTACAAAAGGAAAATTTGCAGTTATAAGTTGTAATAAAATAAGAAATATATTTGTTTGTATCAAGTTTGTATAATGTAAATTTTTCATATACAATCTAAGTTTTTCAGGGTATTTATAAACAAAATACCCTGAAAAAATAATCACTAGTAATGATAATACACGCAAGATAGTAAATGGTGGCACATGCAAATATGTAATAAGGCACATCACTGTAAGAATGATTAAGATACATATAATTACTTTTAAATTTGCTTTAAAGTAGCTCTTTAACGTGTTTGAAAATTTTATAAAAATTGGGATTGCTTTTCTGGATATAATACGATACCACATATCATTACTCAACCCAGTATTCTGTTAGAGAATTCCAAGCTGAACCATAACCGGGTCTATAGTATCTATCTACTGTATACTGCCATCCATTATGTATTCTAATATAGTCAGAACCGTTTGAATAATCTCTGTATCCGACACCTAAAATCCAATGCCAACTAATTGGATTGTCAATCATAAGCATTCCACAAATTCTATCTTGGCTTATTGCATCTTTTAAATTGGTAAACGTTGCTCCTATAGTATCATATTTTAATGTGTGGTTACCATAATCTTTGAAGTAATCTACAGCATCCGATGCTAAAGTTATCTCTGGACCATCATCTACTCTACTGTGAAATTCTTCGAAAGTATCATCTTTGCTATCATTAATAGCCAAACCGTCATATCCTCTTCTATCAAAATACATAGCTAAATTAGTAAGTGCCGTTGCACCACAGTGATTATCTGCAATATCATTATAATCACTCATCTTAGCCCAATCTGTACTTGTTGCATAAAGAATTGTATCAGCTGAGTAATCATCTGTCGGCATTTCATCCCAATTAATGAAACCAAACCCTTCATTGGTGACTGATCTTCCTTGATTTTGTTCCGCAAGCAAAGTTTCTTTAAACTCTTGATTTTGTGCTGATAAACTTGGGTTTGGTGTTGCTAAATCGGGATACATATCATAGAAAGATTCATTATTATTTCGTGATAACGCTTGTAGGGAATTCGCATCGTAAACATCTAAAGGGTTGTTATATATAATTTTAGGTGTTATTGATGAAATTAAAATTTCTTCAATAAGTTCATTAGATGTTTCTCCAAATTCTATTACCGCTGGATTATCTTTATTATTATTGACAACAGCATAGCCAGATGGTGCCAGTTTAACATAATGTGCTACTACATTATCGTTAGTATCATATAGTGGTATTATATCATCAAACACAGTGTTTCCGTCAACCATTGCATCTTCACTTTTATTTGAATTTAACACCGAACCTGCAGCAACCAAAGAATCTAAAGTATCCATTTCGGTTGTCATGGGAGTATTGGCAAATGCACTTGTACCCATACTAGCAGCCATCCCAAAAGCTAGCATCATAGATAACACTTTTTTTGTTTTGCTCATTGTAATTTCCTCCTAGATTGTATTTGTAATTTTTCTTTGTAAAACAACAACTCCTGCTGTTATCACAATTCCTAAACTCATCACAAAAGCAAAGTTATTTAGCTCTGCAATAAGTAAAATAGAAATTATGCAACACTCAATTACTAAGTTGCGAATTGTTATTTTACGATAATGTTGTTTCTCCACTTCATCAAGTGGCTTGTTTTTTGCTCCTACAGGAGCAAGTTTCCATATCAGAGGGACACCTATCAATAATAGTAAAACACTGATAGGGGTTATATATTCCTGTGAGGTGTATTTTACAATCATTAGTACAGCAAAAATAGTTCCCACTGACATAAAGTAGCATTGAATGGCTGTTTTGCAGTGATAGCCTCCTGCGTATGTTCGTAAAAGAGAAAATGAAATAAGAAAGATAACAA
>JAWXVD010000006.1:0-64160 GCA_044425705.1 Eubacteriales bacterium
CTATTTGAGTAGTGTTAATCTTGATAGTAGACAAATATATTTTGTGAATCAAATTGTTGAATATATTGTTCAAAATGGAATGATGAAAGATTTTTCCGTTTTACAATCACCACCGTTTACAGACAAAGGAAGTATGGTGGACATTTTCACTGATGTATCAGTGTGGGTTAGTATTAAGAGTATAATTGATACTATTAATACAAATGTAGCAGCTTAAAAAATAAGGTAACAATTTTTATTTCTTCAAAAAAGTAAAAATTGTTACCTTTTTAATAAAAAAATTAAATTGAGTAAAATGCAATACTCTATTATACTTACTTTATCAAATAAATAACGCATGCGAAAAAAGTTAATACTAGTATAAAATGATACGATAAAGGGAGAATAAAGAGAATGAAAAACAATTTAGTAAAAAGATTATGTGCCGTTGCTTTAGCAGCAACTATGGTTCTAGGTATGGTAGGGTGTGGTTCTAGTGCAAGTACAACTACAGAATCAACAACAGAAGAAAATACCGAAACAGACGGAAGTGAAGAAGTGGTATTAAATGTTTGGCATCAATGGGCAAATGATACAAATGAATTAAAAGGGATTTATGATGCAGCAGTTGCAGCATATATGGAAGAACATCCAAATGTAACAATCAATACTGAAACATTAGATACAGAAGCATACAAAACAAAAATTTCTGCTGAATTTGCAGGAGATGCATCAGGAATCGACGTATTTTACTACTGGGGTGCTGGTACAGCTAAAAAATTAGTGGATGCTGGAAAATTATTATCACTAGATGATTACATTACAGAAGAAGTAGCAGCAAAAATTTTACCAGGTTCAACAAGTGCATTTGAATATGATGGAAGTACTTATTCACTACCTTCCTTTTCATGGTACATGGCATTATTCTGTAACACAGCATTATTTGAAGAAGCAGGTGTAGAGCTTCCAACAACTTATGATGAATTACTTGCAGCAGTGGAAGCCTTAACAGAAATCGGTGTAACACCTATCGCCTCTGGTGCGAAAGATGGTTGGAATGCAGCATTTGTTTACCAAGCATTAGCCATGAGAGAAATCGGAGCTGATACAATCAATTCTATGTTAAGTGGAGAAACAGCATTTGCAGGAGATGATGGATACCGTGCAGCGGCAGAAAAAATGTCTGAATTATATGAATTAGGTGCTTTTGGAGCAAACCCATTAGAAGGTGGAAATGATGATGCAAATGCTTCTTTTATCGCAGGAAACTCAGCAATGAGAATTATGGGTAGCTGGTTTGCAAATCAAGTATATTCAGATGAAACTGTAACAATTAATCCAGAAGATGTAGTGGCAATTAATATTCCAATGATCAATGAAGATGGTGACGCAAGTGATTACTGTGGTGGATTTATTGAATCATTCTGGGTAAACAATAGTACGGCGAATCCTGATGTAGCAGCAGATTTTGCAATTTACATCAATGAAAAAATGGGTGCAGCTGCTTATGAAACAGGAACAGGATTTAGTGGATGGGATGTAGAAATGGACGACAGTAACTTAAATCCATTATTCATTCAAATCAAAGAATTATTGGCAGAAAGTGAAACTGGTGTATTGGCTTGGGATACTTCTTTAGACTCTTACCCAGCAACCATTCACAATGAAATGGTGCAAACATTATTTGCTCCAAATGCTGATATTGATGCATTTATTGAAGAACATGAAATGGCCATCAACGAATAAAATTAGAAGTTAGTATTTTAAAAGCTGGAGGCTATCACAAAATATCATAATAATTTGTGGTAGTCTCCTTTTTGTTGCAAAAAAAGTAGGAAAAGGATGGATATAGTATGGATAAGATGCTAGGGAAAAAACGATATGTGGCAGTTTTTGTATTACCAGCAATGATTATGTTTGTGTGTTTTGTATTATTACCTCTTATTATGACAGGTGTATATGGATTTTTTGAATATGACGGAATAGGTTCCATGACATTTATAGGATTAGAAAATTATATTGACATGTTTACTACGGATCGATATTTTCCGCAGGCAATTGTCAATTCATTTATATTAGTAGCAGCTTCTTTATTTATTCAATTACCGATTTCATTGATATTGGCATTGATTTTAGCAAAAGGAGTAAAAGGCGAAAAGTTTTTTAGAACAGTTTATTTTATTCCAGTTGTTATTTCCAGTATGGTAATAGGTCAACTGTGGATGAAAATTTTCCACAGTGAATACGGACTGTTAAATTTATTGATTCAAGCAACGATAGATTCTGACTTTACATATTCTTGGTTATCCAATGCGCAAACAGCATTTGGTGCAACAGTTGTGCCAGCTGTGTGGCAATACATAGGATACCATATGTTGATTTTTTATGCAGGTATCAAATCTATTTCAACAGATTATTATGAAGCAGCACAAATTGACGGTGCAAAGAATTTCCAGGTGATTCGTAAGATTACCCTTCCATTGTTAGCACCAATTATTAAAACTTGTGTGATCTTTTCAATAACAGGTTCTCTAAGAGCTTTCGATTTGATTTATGTTATGACAGGTGGTGGTCCGAATCATGCTAGTGAAGTGCCAGCCACTTTAATGTATAACAATCTATTTAGAAAAGGTTTATATGGATATGGAAGTGCACAAGCTTTCTTTATTGTAGTAGAATGTTTGGTTTTAGCAGTAGTTATTAATCGTATTTTCAAAAAAGCGGAAGAGAACGCAACTATTGTGTAAGAAGCAATGAGTGAAATACGCATCATTGTAACGATAATACAATAAGGAAAAGTGGGAGAAAGGATGAACCATTATGAGAACAAATAAGAAAAAATTAGAAATAGGAAAAAAATTAGGCTATGTTGCTTTGATATTTATTGCAGTTGCACAATTATTTCCATTATATTGGCTGATTACCTTTTCTTTAAAAACAAATATCGAAATTTTTGGAGAAAACGTATTAGGTTTACCACAGGAATGGCGTTTTGTAAATTATCAAACAGCATTAACAGATGGAGGTATTTTAAGATACTTTTTAAATTCAGTATTTTATTCTGGAGCAACAGTTGTTATAGTGGGTATCATTACAGCTATGGCGGCATATGCGATTGCTAGAATGAAATGGAAATTGAGTGGAGTTGCTTTTTCAATCTTTACTATGGGAATTATGATTCCGGGGCAGGCGACACTATTACCATTATTTCAAATTATGAATAAAACGGGGTTAAAAGGTGGTTATTTAGGATTATTGATTCCCTATATTGCATGTTCTATCGCTATGAGTGTTATGATCTTAACTGGATTTTACAGAAATATTCCAAAAGAAATGGAAGAAGCAGCATATATTGATGGTTGCGGAATTTTTAGATGTTTTAGAACCATTATGTTACCAATGGTAAAACCAGCATTAGCCACAGCTTCCATATTTACATTTTTAGGAACATGGAATGAATTAATGTTTGCCAATACATTAGTAGACAAAGCGGAATACAGAACCTTACCAGTTGGAATTATGTCATTCTCAGGTCAGTATTCAACAGATTGGGGACTGATTGGTGCAGGTATGGTAATTGCTACATTGCCAACAATCTTAATATATATTCTTTTGAGTAATCAAGTACAAGACAGTTTGGTAGCAGGTGCTGTAAAGGGGTAATGTATTAGCATGAAACAGGGCAGTGCCAAATTGCTTCTTTTTAGCGATTTGTGTGCATAAAATGGTAACTTTCAGCCTATGGCTGAATAGTTACCAATAAAATGACAGGAGACAGAAGATGTTTGACAATAAAAATAGATTTGTAATAGAAAACTTTAATAAAAATTCCACTTTTTCTAGTTTTTTACCTGGGATTAGTGGAGAATATGGAATTCCCATGTGGTGCTTTTATGTAAATAGAGGACAAGCGGTAACTAGCTTTGGTATCGAGAATAAAAATCACTCTATTATGGAATTTTATCCAGCCCATCAAGCATATCAAATCACTAAGAATATGGGATTCCGTACTTTTCTTAAAATTGATGGAAAATTTTACGAACCATTTCGCAGCGATGAAGCAAATACGAAGATGTATATTGGTATGAATGAATTGGAAATTGAAGAATGTAATGAAGAATTAGGATTTCAAATCAATGTTCGTTACTTTACCTTACCAAATGAGAACTTGGGTGGATTAACAAGAATTATTACAATTAAAAATACAACAAATGAGTCACACAGATTTGAAGTAATGGATGGAATGCCAGCAATCATTCCTTACGGTATGGAACTTGATAATTTAAAAGAAATGGCACAAACCATGAAAGCATGGATGCAGGTAGAAGATGTTGAAACCAAGGTGCCATATTATCGTGTTAGATTCAGTACAAAAGATAGTGCCCAAGTTTCAAAAATTGATGGTGGTAATTTTATGATATCTGTATCAGACGATGGAACCAAATTGCCAATTATCGGTGATGCAGAATTAGTATTCGATTATGACACAGCCTTTGAAAAACCAGTTAGATTTATTGATACAGATGTAAATGACCTATGTTTAGAAAAACAAATCGTGCAAAATCAAGTACCTTCTGGATTTGCCTGTGTAGCAAAAACAATTTCTAGTGATGAAACAGCCCAAATATATACAGTGATTGGGCAAGGTGCAAATAAAGAATTAGTGAAGAATTTTGCTGATAAACAACTGGGAAAAGATTTTTTTGAGAAAAAATATGAAGAAGCATTATGTTTGACAACAGAATTAGGAGAAATGATTGAAACAAAATCTAATAATCCTGTGTTTGACGCATATTGTAAACAAACATATTTAGACAATGTATTACGTGGTGGTTTTCCAACACCAGTAGGAAAAGATAAAATATTCTATTTATATTCTAGAAAACATGGTGATATCGAAAGGGATTATAATTTCTTTTCGATGTTACCTGAATATTTCTCACAAGGAAATGGCAATTTTAGAGATGTAAACCAAAATAGAAGAAGTGATGTGCTATTTACACCATTTGTAAAAGATTATAACATCAAAGTGTTCTATAATTTGATTCAATTAGATGGTTATAACCCGTTATCGGTAAAACAAGTTAGCTATGTTGCAGAAAATAAGGAAGTGATTTTAGAGCAAGTTATAGGAGATAGAAGTGGATTAGAAAAATTCCTAGAGCGTGAATTTTCACCAGGCAAATTATTTTACTATTTATCAGAAAATAAAATCACCTTGAAATGTGGTCAAGAAGAGTTTTTGGAACTTGTTATGAACCATAGTAAAGAACAATTAAATGCTGATTTCTCAGAAGGGTATTGGACAGATCATTGGACTTATAATTTAGATCTAGTAGAGACATTTATTTCAATTTATCCTGAGCTAGAGAAAAAATTGTTGTTTGAGGATGAGAGCTATACTTATTTTGAATCGAAAGCGGTTGTGAATCCTAGAATCAAGCGTTATGTAAAAACCGAGCAAGGGATGAGACAATATCATGCAGTGAATGAAGAATTAAAAGAAAATGTTGCCCATACAGAAGCCAGAACAAAATATGGGAAAGGTGAGGTATATTATACTAACTTAATGACAAAATTACTTGTTCTTGCAGCCAATAAATTCACGGCTGTTGATATGCAAGGTATGGGAATTGAAATGGAAGGTGGAAAACCAGGCTGGTATGATGCATTAAATGGTCTTCCGGGAATTTTTGGTTCTAGTATGTCAGAAACTTATGAAGTACAAAGAATGCTCCGATTTATCATAAAAGCATTTGAAAAATATCAAGTGGAAACGAAGGTATCAAAAGAATTATATCAATTCCTTGAGACTATTGGCAATACTATGGAAAGTTACAATCAAGATAATTTATATGTATGGAATCATTTGAACATGGCTAAGGAAATGTATCGTGAAGAAACAACTTGGGGAGTTGATGGAGAAGAAATCATTGTAAAACCAGAAAAAATCTTACCAATTTTAACACAGTGTAGCGATTACTTAGCAGATGGTATTAAAAAAGCATGTAAGATGAAAAATGGGATTGCTCCTACTTATTTTTCTTATAGTTTTTCAGATTTTGATGTTGTTGGCAGTCAGATTGTACCAAAGGACTTACAAATCGTTGAATTGCCACTATTCTTAGAAGGACCAGTGAGATACTATAAATTATTAGAAACACAAGAAGAGAAGAAAGCTTTATATACAGCCGTAAAAGAAAGTGATTTATATGATGATAAATTGCATATGTATAAAGTGAATGCTTCTTTAGAAGATGCACCATATGAAGTAGGTAGAGCAAAAGCATTCTCACCAGGTTGGTTAGAAAATGAATCTATTTGGTTACATATGGAGTATAAATACTTATTAGAATTATTAAAAAGTGATTTATATGAAGAGTTTTTTGAAGCCTTTGAAAAAGCTGCAGTTCCATTCTTAGATGAAAAAGTGTATGGAAGAAGTTCCTTGGAAAATTCATCATTTATTGTAAGCAGTGCTAATAGCAATAAGAAATTACATGGAAAAGGATTTGTTGCTAGATTAAGTGGATCAACCGCAGAGTTTTTACAAATTTGGCATATGATGATGTTTGGAAAACAAATGTTTAGCATGGAAAACAATGAACTAGTTGTTTCATTTAATCCTGCCATTCCTAAAAATTTGTTGACAAGCGAAAATCAAATCACATGTACTTTGTTTGGAAATACAGAAGTTACTTATCATGTAAAAAATAGAACAAATGTGATTCCCAATGAAATAGTAATTGATAAAATTTTGATGCAAATGAATGATGGTGAAAAAATCATGGTAGAAAGTGCAAAATTGAAAGGAAAAATTGCAGAAGAATTAAGAGAAGGCAGTATTAAAACAGTTGAAGTATGGATGGAATAAAGAAAATGAGCTATTTGTGATATTTATTTCATATAAATAAAATTAGAATAAATCTATGAGAAAGAATGGACAGTTATGATGAAGTATTGTATACTATATGAAGTGGTAATAAGGTACAGATTATAGTGTATGATAATTTAAAAATCTTGATTATATGCTATTAAAATTCTTGGGAACATGAAAGGTAGAGAACGGATTATGGTTAAGATTATTACAGATTCATCTTCATTATATACTGGGGAAGAAGCAGAACAATTAGGATTTCAAGCAGTACCATTGTGTATAAGCATTGATGATTGGCATGGACGTGATTTATTAATGGATATGGATAAATTTTATGGACAGATTGAAAAAGGCTATGTACCAAGTTCTTCGCAACCACCAATCGGTGATGTGATTGAAGCATACGAAAATAATCCAGAGGTAGAATCTATTAATATTGCAATGGCTGATGGATTATCAGGAACTTATACTACTGCATGCAGCGCAAAAGAAATGGTAGAGCATAGTGATAAAATCACAGTGTTAAATTCTAGAACATTATGCGGACCACATCGTTATCTTGTAGATAAAGCTGTAGAAATGGCACGTGAAGGAAAAGAAAAGCTGGAAATTCTTAACTGGTTAAAGGGAGCAATAGAAAAAACAGATTCTTTCTTAATGCCACAAGATTTCGCCTTTCTAAAGAGAGGTGGCAGATTAACACCTTTAGCAGGAACAATTGGCGGATTATTAAAATTAAAACCAATCCTTAGAATTACACCTGATGGAAAAAGATTAGATAAATTTGCAGTGAAGAGAACAGTAACCTCTGCTACTGCAAGTATCGTAAAACATTTTGAGAAATTACATATAGATGAACGTCATATTGTCTATATTTCTCATGCAAATGTGTTAGAAGATGCTAAAAAGGTAAAAGAAATAATCTTAGAAGCTTTTCCAAAGGTGGAAGTACAAATGTTTAAATTAAGCCCAGCATTTGTAACACAAGGTGGTCCAGGTTGTATCGCTATTCAATATATTGAAAAATAAAGAAGATTACGTGCAACCACCCTATTTCGGTGATAGGTACAGCCTACTATTTTAGTTTCTAAAAAATAAATCATTTTGCAAATTTATTTTATACAGATATCCCTCAAATTATCACACAAATATCTTTTCTAAAAATAGGGTTTGAAATCAATTTTTAGAATGTAAAAGTGTTGTTTGGTTTGAGGGATTTTTAATGGACATATGATTTACCTTGCCATATATCTTTTTCTTTAAAATAGTTTGTTATACAATTCAAGACATGTCTTTTGTTGCTACTCCAGAGAGGTGCAATTAACAAACTTTTAGGGCCATCTCCTGTGATTCTATGGACGGTAATATCAGGTCTAAGTGTACAAATGCATTTTCCAAGTAGATCTAAATATTCATCTAAGGTAGGAACAAAAAAAGGATTCGTTTCATAAATAGTGGCTAAATCGGTACCCGTTAAAACATGTAATAATTGTAATTTAATCCCTTGAATATCCTGTGTATTTAAATATTTGATGGTTTCCAAAATACCATCTCTTTCTTCTGAAGGCAAACCTATTATAGTATGAACGATGACTGTGATATTTCTTTTCCGCAGGTTGGTAACTGCTGTTTCAAAAACACAAAGGGGATATCCTCGTCGAATAAAAGCAGCACTTTTTTCATTGGAAGTCTGCAATCCTAATTCAATCCAAACAGGTTTGATTTGGTTCAATTCATCTAGTAGATTTAACACATCATCATTTAAACAATCAGGTCTAGTGGCAATCGATAGTATTTTTACTTGAGAATCTGAAAGTGCTTCATGATATATTTTCCTTAAATAGTCGATTTTTCCATAAGTATTGGTATAAGCTTGGAAATATGCGATATAAGAAGAGGCAACAGTTTTCTTTGTTAATAAGTCTTTTCCTTTTTCTAATTGTCGTGTAATGGAATCTCTAGCATTTCCAGCAAAATCACCAGATCCATTTTCACTACAGAAGATACAGCCTCTTGTATCTATGGTCCCATCTCTGTTAGGGCAAGTAAGTCCTGCATCTAGTGAAATTTTATATAATTTTTCTCCAAAAGTTTCTCTTGCATAATGATTTAAAGAATAATAACGATCATTTTTCCAAGGTTCCATTATGTCCCCTTTCTATATAAATACTTGATATTGGTAGAATTTCTGTTCCTTTTTGTGGCGTAGCAGTGAAAAGTAATCGAATTTCTATTGTTATAGTTTAAAGGTTTGTGAAAGATATTACAAGGGATATAAAAATGTGTAAAATAAGAAAAAATTATAGCGAAAAACGTGTAAATATCTATAAAAATATTGCGATAAAACGTGTAAAAAATATATTATATATATGGTTAAAATGTGTAAAATATTTGAATTTGGTAAGAGTATAGTGTATACTTGTAAAAAGGGTATAGACCAAATTATTTTATTTATATTTGAATTTTAAAATGAAGTATTAATAATCTTATATTAGAATCGGATACGCAAATCAGATTTTTCAGCAAAAGGTCGCTTCGAAATGGAGGAAAGCATGAAAAGAAATATCATGTACGAATTGATAAAATGGAAAAAAAGTGATGACAGAAAACCTTTGATTATTAGAGGTGCTAGGCAAGTTGGAAAAACTTGGATAATGAAAGAGTTTGGTCATTCATATTACAATAATTATGTTTATTTTAATTTCGATGAAGAACAAGAATTATCATCTATTTTTGATACCAACAAAAATCCTCATAGGATTATAGAATTATTAGGATTACTATGGGGAGAGAAAATTGAGCCAGAACACACATTGATTATTTTTGATGAAATACAGGAATGTTCGTCTGCATTAAATGCACTAAAATATTTCAAAGAAAAAGCAAATGAATATCATGTTATAGCTGCTGGAAGTCTATTAGGAACGTTATTAGCGCAACCAAAATCTTACCCTGTTGGTATGGTAAACCTACTTACTATGTATCCCTTGAAATATGATGAATTTTTAGCGGCTACAGATTCTTCATTATATCAATATTATTTACAAATAGAAAAGAATAGTGTAATAGAAGAGATATTTCATATAAAATTACTTGAAATATATCAGTATTACTTAATTATAGGTGGTATGCCCGAGTGTGTTGATAATTGGATTAAATACAAAGATCCTTTAAAAATCCAGCAAATTCAAAAAGAATTAATTAGTATTTATGAAAATGATTTTGCAAAACATAATGGTAGAGTAAATAGTGGAAGAATTCTGATGGTATTTCGAAGTATTGTTTCACAATTAGCAAAAGAAAATGGTAAGTTTGTCTATGGACTTATAAGAGAAGGTGCTAGAGCAAGAGAGTATGAAGAGGCAATCGAATGGCTTGTTACAGCTGGGATTATTAATAGGGTATATAATGTATCGAAACCAGAACATCCATTGGCAGCACATGATAAGCTGAATTTTTTTAAATTATATTTATTTGATACAGGATTATTAAAGCAAATGGCAGGTGTTGACAATGCGGCTATTCTAATTAAATCAGATTTTCAATTCAAAGGACCGCTAACAGAAAACTTTGTACTACAGCAATTAAAAGGTAAATATGATTCGGAAGTACATTATTATGCAAATAACCAAAATGAAATAGATTATTTAATTCAAGATGGATTAGATATCATACCACTTGAGGTGAAGGCTGGTGAAAATAAATCAGCAAATAGTTTTAAAAATTATATAAAATACTATCAACCGCGAGAAGCAATTAGATTTTCAAAAATGAATTATAAAAGAGACGGTGAATTTATGAATATACCATTATACTTATCTGCTAAAGTAGAGATTTTTTTACAAAAATAGGAGAATGCATATGTACGAATTGATACAAGTAGGGAAAAGAACATATTATATTAATTGTCCAGCTAAAATTGGAATTTATAAGATAAACGATACAGAGGTATGCTTGATTGACAGTGGAAATGATAAGGAAGCGGGAAAGAAAATACTGAAAATTCTAGCAGCTAATCAATGGACATTAAAGATGATAATTAACACTCATTCTCATGCAGACCATATTGGAGGGAATTGCCTATTACAGCAAAGAACTCATTGTGAAATTTATACAGTAGGTATTGAATCAGCCTTTACTAGCTTTCCTATCTTGGAATCTTCCTTTTTATATGGTGGTTATCCATGTAAGGAATTGAGAAACAAATTTCTCTGCGCACAGCCAAGTAATGTAAAGATTTTAACAAAAGAGGTGTTGCCGGAAGGGATGGAAACGATTGAAATAAAGGGACACTCCTTGGATATGATAGGACTTAAAACAGAAGATAGTATATGGTTCTTAGCAGATGCATTAACAAGTGAAGCAACTATTGAAAAATACCATGTACCATTTCTTTACGATGTAGAATCATATATTGAAACATTACATATGATTGAAAATTTAGAAGGTGACCTTTTCATACCCTCACATGCAGAACCTGTGGAAGATATTTCAGCTCTAGTTAGAATTAATTTAGAACAAGTACAACAACTGGTTGGGCTTTTATTGGAAATTTGTAAAAATGAGATAGCATTTGATGATATTTTGCAAACAGTTTTTGGACATTATCAATTAAAGATGGACTTTAGTCAACATGTGCTTGTAGGAAGCACCATAAGTTCCTATCTAGCTTATATGCATGAACAAAAAATGCTAGATGTAGTATTTATAGATGAAAAGCTTTGCTGGAAAACAAATTTCTTCGATTAGAAATTTGTCTCTATCGATAAAATCCTTTCATAAATGAAAGGGCTGCAAGTTGTAAGATTAAGAGAAAGTGACGGTTATGATGAGAGAGAAGTACATAAAATTACAGTATAAAATCATGTTGTTTTTTACAATTGGTGTCATTATTCCTATGTTTTTAATTACCATAGCAACAGGGTATATTTATAAATTGAATTTAGAGAATTCTACCAATGAAAATTCAAGACTTTTGTCAGCACAAATTGAATCCAATATAGATACCTATTTAGATAATATTAGTCAAATTTCTATTACCCCATATTATGATTCTTGGATACAAGATCAAATCAGTAGTATTACCATTGGCGGGAATGAATTTTATCAAAATGATACAGAAACAAATAAAATGATGAGTGATTTCTTATTTAACATGATGATACAAAATAAAGCCATTTGTTCTATTTTTGTAACTGATTTAGAGGGGAATATTATTTATGCTAAATCTAATGGTGGAGCAATGCAGAGCCAAGTTGATTTCTTTAGCCCTTATATTCAAAACATGGAAAAAGAATATACAGTGATTCCTAGTCATCAACAGTCATATTTGAAACGATCAAATCAGGAAGTGTTTAGTTATGTAAGAGTTTTGAAGGAAGTGACAACAAATACGCCAATTGGCTATATTGTATTAGACATGAAATCAAGTGCAATCAGTAATTTGATTAATAATATGGATAATAGTAGTGAAGATTATATTGCTATCTATTTAGAAGATAATAGTATTCTAAAAACAAATATTATGGATGATGAATTGGAAGAGAAAATTAGTGAACTTTACTTTCAACAGAACAATGATTCCGCAACAAATAGTATAATTGTAGATAATAATGAATATTTAATGAGTTATGCAGGAGTTAGTGACTATGGATTGACAGCAGTTATTTTTAGAGATAAAGAAAATGTTTTCAGTGTCATTAATAAAGTTGTTAGCATGACGCAACTTTTGATTGGTGTGATATTATTTTTTGTATTAATAAATACTGTTTTGTTATCAAGAAAATTGACACATCCATTTAGTAGATTAACAAGCGCTATGAGTAAAGTAGAAAAAGGTGATTTCTCTGTTAGAGTAGAAAAAGGTAGTCCTGATGAGATCGGACAATTAATTGATTGCTTTAATACTATGTTGCTGCGTATTGATGATTTGATTGTGAGAGAGTATAAAATGGAATTGGAAGAAAAGCAGACAGAAATCAAAGCTTTACAAAATCAAATCAATCCTCATTTTTTATATAACACATTAGAGAGTATTACTATGATGGCAGAAATTAACGAGGATTTAGAAGTGTCTCAAATGGTTGCAGATCTTGGTTCTTTCTTTCGATTTGTTATTTCTAAAAAGGGTGCACAAGTCACTTTGATGGAAGAGTTAGAATATGTGAAAACTTATATAAGAATTCAAAATGTTAGATATAGTGAAAGAATACACTTGACCATAGATTGTCCCAAAGAGTTAGAAAATATCAAAATTATGAAATTATGTATACAGCCACTAATAGAGAATTGTATACTCCATGGATATTTGCATGGAGAAGAGATGTTAATTGAAGTTTCAGTAAAAAAAGAAGAAAATCTTATGATTACAGTTCGCGATTATGGAGTTGGAGTGGATGAAGAAAAACTGCAAGAATTAATAGACCACATTGATGAAGCGGAAGAAAAAGAAAATAGTATAGGATTAAAAAATGTTCATAAAAGGTTAGTGTTAATGTATGGAGAGTACTCTGGTTTGCAATTTTCAAGTGTAAAAGGTAATGGAATGAAGATTTGGTTTTCCATACCAGCTTTATTGGAGGATAGAGGAATAGAAACCCATATAAATTAGAAACAGTAGAGTTTTTGCAAAACACGATAGAGTGTTAAATGATATTGCATAGGAAGAAGGGCTGTTAAATGATTTCTTTAATGATAGTAGATGATGAGCAACTGATATTACGTGGTATAAGAAGTATTTTAAAAAGGGAAAATCATGGTTATATTTTAGTTGGAGAAGCAGAAAATGGTGAGCAGGCCATCGAATTAGCAAAACAGCTAGGGCCTGAAGTAATTATTACAGATATTTGTATGCCAGGCATGGATGGACTAGCAATGATTCAAGAAATTAAGAAATTCCTACCCAATACTAAATTTATTGTGTTAAGTGGGTATGGTGAATTTGCGTATGCACAAGAAGCCGTAAGACTTGAGGTGAGTGATTATTTATTAAAACCCATTAATAGTAAAGGCTTATATGAAGTATTAGATAAAATAAGCAAAGCACAATTGCAAGAGGGAAATAAAAAAAATCTTGAAAAAAATATGCGGATACATCAATGGCTAGGACGCTATCTTCTCCATAATGAAGAGGTTGCCTTACAAAATTTACAGGAATTGTTGGGAATAAAGGAACATTTTATGTTTGAAATTTTGACTATAGAAGAAAAAAATTTATTAGATAGACAATCTTCTAGAGTGCAAGAATGGGTAGAAAATTTTATTGTGAAGGAGAATTATGGTTTTGCCATTAATAGTAAAAACAGTATGATTTTGTTACTTTATGAAAAACAAGATTTTACGGTGAATCATACGAATCAGATTATATTGGAGAGGATTAAGGAAATATTTGATTGTGATGCTTATATTGATATGGCACTGACGAGAGATGTTATCACGCAACTTGCGGCAATGTACGATCAAGCAAATACATCGTTAACCATGAGATTCTATGAGGTGGAAAATAAACAAGTAAGGATTTGGGATGGTAACAATCTATGTGATTTATCCATTGAAATGATTCAAGAAGACTATATGAAAGAATTGCTTTCAGGCTTAGAGCTAGGACAAAAAGAGTCATTTATGGAATCCATCAAACGTTTTATTCAACAATCGGAGAAAGTGCATGTAAACCCACATGATTTGACTAGATATTTGCATGGAATTGTTAGGATTTGTATTGTACAGTTGCAAACGAAAGGATATTTTCAAGCGGTGAATCAAGAAATCCTAGATGAACATATTGATTGTATAAATTTTTGTAAAAATAAAAATGATTTTTTGCAAAATGCAGAATATATCTTTGACGAAATACTAGAACTAGCAAATAACAATAACAGTTCTACAGGTTCTAGAACCATAGTAGAGGTGAAAAAATATATTTTATCAAATTATAACAAGGATATTGGTTTAAATGAGGTTGCTGAGATTGTATATCTAAACCCTAAATATTTAAGTGAATTATTCAAAAAGGAAACGGGACAGACGTTTATAGCTTATTTAACTGTAATCAGAATGGAAAATGCTAAGAAATTATTGCAAAAGTTAGATTATAAAATTTATGAAGTAGCAGAAAATGTAGGTTATCAAAATCCTAAAACATTTGTGAAGGTATTTAAAAAATATACAGGTGTTACGCCACTTGAATTTAGAAATAGCAAATAAAATGGAAAAAGGTTACTAAATATGGAAATAGATACCTTGTTGTAAAAAAGTCTTTTTTTTATAATGTATTTATAACTTATTCATAAAGAATTAGAGAGAAAGGGAAGGTATTATAATGAAAAGACGTTTTTTAAGTGTTTTATTAGCAGCAACAATGGTAGCAAGTTTATTTTCAGGATGTGGAATTACAACTACAGATTCTACAACTGAGGTAGCAGAAGAGGTAGTAGAAGAAGCAGTAGTGGAAGAAGTGGCAGAAGAAGCAGTGGAAGAAGCTTCTGAAGGAGAACAAATTACACTTACATACATGGGTTGGTTAGATAATAATGAAGATGCACTTCGTGCAGTAGCTGATTTATATGAAGCAGCAAATCCTAATGTAACTATTGAAATTGAATTATTAGAATCAGATCAATACGAAACAGTATACATGGCTCGTATGGCTTCTGGAGAAGCAGCAGACTTAATGTCTATTCGTTATCAAGCAGCAGATAAAGAAAATTATGCAGCTGGTGATTATGTAGTAGATTTAAGTGGAGAAGTTGCTTGTTCTTACATGAATGAAGGTTTAGATCAAATCAATGCTTATGAAGGTGTGATTCAAGGTCTTCCAGTAGCGGCTGACTGTTGGGGTGTTTGGTATAACGAAGATATCTTGGCTGAATTAGGATTAGAAATTCCTTCTACAATCGGTGAATTTATGGATGCTTGTCAAGCTGCTAAAGATGCAGGTTATACACCAATTGCTAACGGTTTACAAGATGGATGGACAGCTTGGATGACATTATGGACATTATGGGGCAAAGCTGGTGAAGAAGATATTACATTATTCGAAAACTTCCAAGTTGGCGATGCTACACTTTCTGATGTAGAAGCAGTAGCTTGGGCTTATGAACAAGCGAAAGAATATTATGACTTAGGATACTATCCTGACAATGTACTTGGTACATCACAAGACAGTGCAGTAGAAATGTGGTATAACGGAGAAGCTCTTTTCTGTCCTAACGGAACATTCTTCTTACCAGAAGTTGAAGCAGCAAATCCAGATTTCTCATATGGATTCATGAAACAACCATACAATGAAGAAGAACAAGATGATATCTGTGCACAAGGTGGATTTACATTCTCTATCGCAGCATATAAAGGTGGAGCAAATGAAGAAGCAGCAGTTGACTTTATCAATTTCTTCTTTACACCAGAAAACTATCAAGTATATGTTGACGTATCAGAAACAATTGGAACTACTGTACAAGGAACATCAGGTGGTGATTCAGATGCAGCCTTAGATATCAATGCAGCAATCACATCTATGAATGCTAACTTACATCCAGGTGATGCACAACAAGTTGCATTAGACGGATTAGCAGCAGTATTCGCAGGCGTTATGACTCCAGAAGAAGTAGTAGCAGAAATGGATCAAGAATTATTGAATTCTTTAACAAAATAATTTAGATTTGAAAAAAGGGAAATCCAATCCTTGGATTTCCCTTTAAAAAATTGAGAAGAAGGATAGGTGAAAATGATGCGAAAAAAAAATACTTTCTCATATAAACCGTACCTTATGTTAGCTCCAGGGAGTATCTTGTTTTTTATCTTTTTTATTATCCCAGTAGTGACAACATTTGTATATGGATTTACGGATTATGATGGGTTTCAACAAAATTTGAATTTTGTTGGTTTTAGAAACTATGTTTATTTATTTACCACAGACAAATATTTTTGGCAGTCAATTAAAAATAATATGATTTTAACATTATGTTACAATATATTTGGTCTGCTTATTTCTTTGTCTCTCGCCTTATTATTAAATAATATTAAAGGAAAAAATATCTTCCGTACATTCTTTTTTGTACCAGTAGTAATGAGTACTGTTGCAGTAGGATATATGTGGAAATATATGTACGCACCTTCAAACGGTGTCATTAGCAATATACTTTCATTATTTGGTGCAGATGCTATTGATTTTCTTGGAAATTACAAGATTGCATTATTTTCAGTTATATTTGTAGACATCTGGAAGGGTCAAGGAAATAATATGATTCTTCTCTTAGCAGGTTTACAGACAATTTCCAATGAATTGTATGAAGCAGCAAATATTGATGGTGCAAATTTATGGCAAAAAATAAGATATATTACATTGCCGTTGTTATCACCACAAATTTCTTTGGTAGTATTACTTACCACAATCGGTTGTATCAAATCATTCGATTTAACTTACGTAATGACCCAAGGTGGACCGTTCCATACAACGGAATTGATGACAATTAGAATTTTTGATGAAGCATTTGGAAGTTCCTCACATTACTATGGTTATGCTTCCGCAGAGGCCACGGTATTGTTTATCTTTGTATTGATTATTTCATTGATACAGTTGAAAATGAATAAGAAGGGAGAAGAATAGTGACGAAAAAACATAAAAAAATATTGCTTGTCATTGGTTATTGTGTACTAGCGATCATTGCGTTTTTGTACGTATTTCCAATCATTATTGTATTATTAAATTCATTTAAAACTTCTTCTGAAATTAGAACATCAGGCTTGGGATTTCCAGAAAACATCTATCTAGGAAACTATATCACAGCTTGGGAAGCTGGCAATTTTGGTAAGGCTATGATTAATAGTATTGTTATCACAGGATTGAGTTTAGTATTTATATACTTTTTAAATGTTCTTTCAGCATATCCATTTGCAAGAATGAAATTTACAGGAAAAGGGGCTTTATACATGATATTTTTGAGTGGAATCATGTTTCCTATTCAAATGGCCATTATTCCCTTGTTTAAAATCATTACAAATCTTGGATTGGTAAATAATCCTCTAGGGTTAGTGTTTGTATATACAGCATTTTCTATGCCAATGGGAATCTTGATTATTTCTAATTTCATTAGGGCGATGCCTATTGAATTGGAAGAAGCGGCAAGTATAGATGGTTGCGGTACGGTAAGATTGTTATATCAAATTATTTTGCCAATCGTAAAGCCAGCGGTAGCCACAGTGCTTATTATCAATGCCATAAGTATTTGGAATGATTTATTATTGCCAATTATTGTATTAACAACGAAAGACGCTAAGACTATGCCAGCAGGATTAATGTATTTTTCGGGACAATATTCTACCCAATGGGAATATGTAACAGCTGCTGTTATGATCATTAGTGCACCAATGGTTATTTTCTATCTGTTTATGCAGAAACATATCGTCAATGGTTTGGCGGCAGGTGCAGTGAAGAGTTAGTTAAAAAAATATTTGTAATCCTACATAAAATCAAGGGTGTTTTGTGTAGGATTATATTAATGATAGGAGAAGAGGAAAATATGGACGTTAGAACAATTGATGTAAAACAGGAAGGTACTGCATTCCAACATGTATGGAGCAAATGTATCAGTGGTGGAAGAGCCAACGAAGGTTTGAGAAAAGATTGGCAAGATCAATTACAAATGGCGGTTGATGAATGTGGTTTTGAATATATTAGATTTCATGGTCTTCTATGTGATGATATGGGTGTTTATCATAGACAAAATGGTAAAGAATGGTATTGTTTTACGTATATCGATCAATTATTTGACAGATTATTAGAGATAGGTATTCGTCCTGTTGTTGAATTTGGATTTACACCTGATGATATGGCTCGAGGAGATGAGCGTCAATTTTGGTGGAAGGGTAATGTTTCATTACCAGAAAACATGCAGTTGTGGGAAGCTTTAGTAGAGGCATTGGTGAATCATTGGATTGAACGATATGGTAAGGAAGAAGTGTTGAAATGGTATTTTGAAGTTTGGAATGAACCTAATCTTAGACCATTTTTTCATGGCACGAAAAGTGAATATTTTGAATTATATAAAACAACGGTCAATGCCATTAAGAAAATTAATGAAAATCTTCCTGTAGGAGGACCAGCTACTAGTAATTTTGTACCTGATGAAAGATTCGCAGGAGAAATTGAAGATGTAAGCTGTCATGCAACACATAAAGTAGAAGATATTGATACGTTAGAATGGAAAGGTGTTTGGATAGAAGACTTTTTAGCATACTGTGAGGCAGAAAAATTGCCTGTTGATTTTGTATCTACACATCCATATCCAACGGATTTTGCATTAGATGGCCATGGAGACAGTTTAGAAGGTGCAGAAATGAAAGGTAGATCTCGTCATGCTACCTCTACCTGCGAAGATTTAACATGGTTAAATAACGCATTAGAAAAAAGCATTTATGCGGGTGCAGAAATTATCTTGACAGAATGGAGCTCAAGTCCGACTTCGAGAGATTACAGTCATGATTATTTACCTGTTGCTTCATATATTGTCAAAAATAATGTAGAATGTATTGGATTAACAGATGCATTATCATACTGGGTATTTACAGATATTTTTGAAGAAGCAGGACCAGGCCCAGAATTGTTTCATGGTGGATTTGGATTATTAAACATGAAAGGAATGAAAAAACCTGCATATCATGCGTATCGTATGTTACATACTTTAGGAAATCAATTAATAGAAAAAAATGACAATATGATTATGACAAAAGATGAGAATGGTAAATTATGTGGTTTGATTTGGCATTATCCAGAAGAATGTGTACAGGCAGTTCCAATTTCAGAATATCCTGATTATACAAAGGCAGAACAAATTCAAGCATTAGGAAGCAATAAGAATATCGTATGTCGATACAGCGGATTCCAACCAAACGAAGTAGTCAATTTAGAAATATTGGACAAAACCCATGGCAACGTGACGACTTGTTGGAAAGAGATGTCATATCCTAAGAATCCAACAAGAAAGCAAGAAGAAGCATTGCATATGTATGCCAATGGATTCAAATATGAAAAAGTAATGGCAGATGAAAATGGGCAGTTAGAATTAGAATTAAGCATAGAGCCTTGGACAGTGATTAGAGTATATACTGATTAGATAAAATTAAAGTATGGAGGTAAGTTGAAAATGAAAATTAGTAATCCAATATTAAAAGGGTTTAATCCTGATCCATCTATTTGTAAAGATGGAGATGATTATTATATTACAACATCTACCTTTGAATGGTTTCCAGGAGTGCAGATTCATCATTCAAAAGATTTAGCAAATTGGACACTTGTAAAAAGACCATTAGAGCGTCTGAGTCAAATTAATATGTTGGGAAATAGAGATTCGGGTGGTGTATGGGCACCATGTTTAACAAAAGAAGATGGAAAGTTTTGGCTGATTTATAGTGATGTAAAACAATTTGGAGGTGGATATCAAGATGTTCATAATTATTTGGTAACTGCTGATAGGATTACAGGAGAATGGAGTGATCCTATTTTCTTAAATAGTTCTGGTTTTGATCCATCGTTATTTCATGATGAAGATGGCAGAAAGTATGTTGTGAACATGATTTGGGATCACCGTAGTGGAAATAATTTTTTTTATGGAATTCAAATGCAGGAATATTCTGTAGAGAAAGAGAAGTTGGTTGGAGCTAAAAATATAATTTTCAAGGGTACTAATCTTGCTTTTACAGAAGGACCACATATTTATAAAAAAGGTGACTATTACTATTTAATGACAGCAGAAGGTGGTACGGGATATGAGCATGCCGTTACTGTGGCACGTGCTAAAGAATTATGGGGACCATATGAAGTACATCCTGAAAATCCGATTTTAACGTCTTGGAACAATCCTGAATTGATGTTACAAAAAGCAGGTCATGCTTCCATGATACCTATAACAGACGAGCTCTGGGCATTGGTTCATCTATGTAGTCGTCCGTTAGAAACAAGGGGGGATTGCCCTCTCGGTCGTGAAACGGCATTACAAGCAGTAGTGTGGAAGGAAGATTGGCCATATTTAAAAGGTGGTGTTTTACCGAAAGATATTGTTTCAGATTTTGATTTACCAGAGGTCATGATAGATTCTAAGATAGTGGGGCATGATGATTTTGAGGAAAAAACTATGAATATTCATTTCCAATCATTGCGTGTACCTATTGCAGAAAATGCATCTTTGTCAGAAAGAGAAAGTCATTTGCGTTTGTATGGTAGAGAAAGTTTATGTTCTGAATTTATACAGGCGCACCTTGCTAGAAGATGGCAAAGTTTTTATTTTACAGCTCAAACAAAAGTAGAATTTCATCCAGAATCATTTCAACAATCAGCAGGATTGACAATGTATTATAACACAGCCAATTGGTTCTTTTTATCGATTACAGGTGATGAAGAAATGGGTAGAATTATACAGCTTTCTCATTTGACGGGTGGTAAAGACTATAAAGATTATTTGAGTCAAGATAAAATTGCTGTTCCAGCTGATGTAGATTATGTTTATTTGAAAGCAGACGTAAAATCAGATAAGATGATGTTTTCTTATTCTTTTGATGGTTCAAATTATAGTGAAATCCAACAAGAATTTTACACGGGACAATTATCTGATGATTATATGAATAAAATAAATGCACCAAATGGTTTTATAGGTGCTTTTGTAGGTATGGCATGTATTGATGCTAGTGGTGAAAGAATACCTGCTGATTTCGATTTCTTTGAATATATAGAGTTATAAAAACGAATTCATTATTTTAAATTCCCTTTGATTGAAATTATGTATTATGAAATAGATAACTAAAAGCTAAGTCATAATTAATATTATCAATATAGGGGGATTTTTATTACGAGTAAATAATTATAATTAAGCAGTTATTGGTTTGATTTATACTAATTAATAAATAATTTTTCTAAATCTTGATAAAAATTAGGATAGCTAATTGTTACACAATCAAAACCTGTAATTTCGGTTTCTCCATCTGCCTGTAATCCAGCAATGGCAAAGCTCATGGCAATACGATGGTCTAGTTTAGAATCAATCACTGCTCCATGAAGAGGCACATCACCATTGATAATCATTCCATCATCGGTACCTGTAATATCTCCACCCATAGCAGACAAATTATCCACCATCACGTCAATTCGGTTACTTTCTTTTACCTTTAATTCAGCAGCATCTTTAATAATAGTTTGACCTTTGGCAAAAGCAGCCATAATTGCTATAATTGGTAGCTCATCAATTAAAGTTGGAATGATGTCTCCTTCTATTGTAATTCCATGAAGTGAACTTGAACGAATCAATAAATCAGCAGTAGGTTCACCTTGATCTCTAGATTCATTTAATAAGGAAATATCCCCGCCCATAGCTTTCGCTACACGTATGATACCATCTCTAGTAGGATTGATTCCCACATTTGTCAATACTATTTCAGAATTTGGTACGATAAGTCCAGCAGCGATAAAATAAGCAGCCGATGAAATATCTCCTGGTACAGCTAGCTTTCGACCTTCTAAATATGGATTAGGTGTGATAGTGGCTGTTGTGCCTACAGTTGTTACGTTGGCACCAAAAAAGTTTAACATAATTTCAGAGTGATTTCGGCTAATTGCAGGTTCTGTTACAGAAGTATCACCATCAGCATAAAGACCAGCCAATAAGATAGCAGATTTTACCTGAGCAGAAGCAACTTTTGATACATGGTGAATACTTTGTAAAGGACCACCGACAATACGAAGTGGTGCACATCCATTTCCGTGAATACTCTCTATAGAAGCGCCCATGCTTGAAAGAGGATCTATGATTCGCTTCATAGGTCTAGTTTGAATAGACTCATCACCAGTTAAAGTAGTTGTAAATGGTTGGGCTACTAAAATACCAGAAATTAATCTTGTAGTTGTTCCGCTATTGCCAGCATCTAACATAGAGCTTGGAGCTTGCAATCCATGTAAACCTAAACCATGAATGGATACATTTGTTCCCTTATGTTCTATTTGAATACCTAATTTGCGAAAACAATTAATCGTAGAGATGCAATCGGCACCAGGTAGAAAATTTGTTACTTCTGTAAGTCCTTTTGACAAAGCGCCAAACATGATGGAACGATGGGAAATTGATTTGTCACCTGGTATAGAAACGGTACCAGACAGACCGTTAATTTTATTAAATTTCATAGATTCCTCCAATTTTAAAGCGTTTACATTTTTAAGTCCAGTGATTTCACTTGCTTGCAAGGGTGAAATCACAGACGCTGAGGGTGAAAATTTATTTGCACCTTTTCAACTTTCTTATTATAGAAATATAACATTGTGGTGTATGAAAGTCAATTCTGCAAAATAAGCCTAGCTAGTTACTTTTACGGCATAGCACCTCCACACTACGTGCGTGTGTAAAAAGTAACGGAAAAGTAAATGTATATAAAAATACTTGTACAAAATGTAGGAAAATGCTTGTAAAACTATTTGAAATTTAGTAATATAGACACATGGTATATTTGTAAAGAAAAAATAAAAATTATGAAAAATACATTTTACCTAATAAACATGAAAATTGGAGGAAACTATATGAACATTTACACAACAGACAAGATACGTAATGTCGTTTTGCTTGGACATGGTGGTGCAGGAAAGACTAGTTTAGTGGAAGCGATGGCTTATTTATCAGGAATTACTTCGAGGATGGGTAAAGTTTCTGATGGAAATACACTAAGTGATTTTGGTAAGGAAGAACTTAAACGTCATATTTCTATTACAACATCAGTTGTTCCAATCGAATGGGAAGGATGTAAGATTAATATTTTAGATTCACCTGGATTTTTTGATTTTGTAGGTGAAGTAGAAGAAGCTGTAAGTGCTGCAGATGCTGCGATTATCGTAGTTTCAGGTAAATCAGGGGTAGAAGTTGGTACTACGAAAGCATGGGATTTATGTGAGAAGTATAATTTACCACGCATGATATTTGTTACAGAAATGGATATCGATAATGCTTCCTTCCGTCAAGTTGTGCAAGATATGAAAGATTTGTACGGCAAGAAAATCGCACCATTCCATTTACCAATTCGTGAGAATGAAAAATTTGTAGGATATGTAAATATTATTTCTGAAACGGGAAATAGATGGCATGGTAAAGATGTAGTTCCATGTGACATTCCTGAATATAATAAACCAAATCTTGAGCTTTATAGAGAAGCATTAATGGAAGCTGTTGCTGAAACTAGTGAAGAATTTATGGATCGTTATTTTGGTGGAGAAACTTTCTCAGAAGCTGAAATTAGAATGGCTCTTAGAACGAATATTGATGATGGTACAGTGGTTCCTATGTCTATGGGTTCTAATATACTTTGCCAAGGTGTCTATACCTTATTAGATGATATTGTGAAATATATGCCAAGTCCTGAAAATAGAGAGATTTCAGGTACTTCATTGAAAACAGGTGATATTTTTGAAGCTAATTTTAATTTTTCCAAAGCAAAATCAGCATATATTTGGAAAACAATTGTAGATCCATTTATCGGAAAATATTCATTGGTAAAGGTTAATTCAGGTGTTTTAAAAGCTGATGATGTAATTTATAATGCAGATAAAGATATTGAAGAAAAAGTTGGAAAACTCTATGTGATGCAAGGAAGTAAACCTCTCGAAGTGGGCGAACTTCATGCCGGTGATATTGGAGCTATTGCAAAATTAACTGATGCAGCAACAGGGAATACTTTGTCAACAAAAGCCAATCCAATTCAATACGATAAAGTGGCACTACCAACGCCTTATACATACAAGAGATATCAACCGATCAATAAAGGCGATATTGATAAAATTTCTCAATCATTACAAAAGATGATGAATGAAGATTTAACCATTAAAGTTGTTAACGATGCTGAAAATAGACAAAGCTTAATTTATGGTATGGGCGATCAGCATTTAGATGTTATCGTTAGTAAATTATTAAATGAATACAAAGTGGAAGTATCTCTATCACAGCCAAAAGTGGCATTTAGAGAGACAATTAAGAAAAAATCAGATGTAGAATATAAATATAAAAAACAATCAGGTGGACATGGACAATATGGTCACGTTAAGATGACATTTGAACCAGCAGACAATATTGAATCAGCTTATATCTTTGAACAAACAGTAGTAGGTGGAGCTGTACCTAAAAACTATTACCCAGCAGTAGACAAAGGCTTACAAGATTCAGTTGTAAAAGGTCCATTAGCTGCCTATCCAGTTGTTGGTGTAAAAGCAACATTATACGATGGTTCTTATCATCCAGTAGACTCTTCGGAAATGGCATTCAAAATGGCGGCTGTGCAAGCATTCAAAAAGGGATTTATGGATGCAAAACCAGTATTGTTAGAGCCAATCGCAACTATGACTGTTACTGTGCCAGATCAATATACTGGTGATGTTATGAGCGATTTAAATAAGAGACGTGGTAGAGTACTTGGAATGCAACCACAACATGGTGGTATTCAAATTATTGAAGCCGATGTACCTATGATTTGTTTGTATGGATATTGTACTGACCTTAGATCCATGACTGGTGGACGAGGTGATTATGCATATGAATTCTCACGTTACGAACAAGCACCAAGTGATGTACAAGATAAAGAAGTTGCTGCAAGAGCAGATAAACTTAATAATAATGGTGATGAATAATTAATAAATGATAATAAAATGAGCTGCTGCATTAAGTAATTAATGTGGCAGCTCATTTTTGTATGATTTATAATCAATTCCACAACACAGTTGCATTGACGATAAATATATATATGTTATAATGAAAAAAAGGAGGTAACCTATGGAACAAAAAATATTAAATGAATTAGTTAATGGTATATTGAGAATTATGCAACCTTCTGTAATGCAAATTATTCTTTACGGTTCTGTTGCAAGAGGTACTAATACAGATGCCTCAGATGTTGATATTGCTCTCATGGTTACAAACGCTCTTGATAAAAGCACAGAGGATTTATTATCTGATTTTGTTGTAGATATGAATCTCAAATACGATAAAGTGTTTTCTGTAATTGACATTGATTATGACAATTTCCGAAAATGGGAAGGTGTTACTCCATTTTATCAAAATGTAACAAAGGAGGGAATCGTCCTATGGAAGGCAGTATAAAAAATTTGTCACAATATAGATTTACTTGTGCTCAAGAAAACTTAGAATCAGCAAAGGTATTGATCTATGATACAAATATAGATGAAAATAAGCAAGAAAAAATGTGTCGCAAAGAACCACACATGGGTGGCAGTATATTTAGTTGTAAAATAAATTAAAATGTCGCAGATGAGGTAACCTGTAAGTTATTAATTTGTCGGCTAACACCTAATTAGACAGTTACCGCATTTTATGAATAATAAATAACAGTGATTGAGATAAAGAAAGGGATTTGTTACAATAGAATTAGTAATAGAGGTTGTTCGAGAAGAAGCGGTAGAGATATGTGCAAAAATAGATAAAAAGTTTTCAAAATATTTAAGCCAGGCATTTCAAATAAGAAATAATACTGATTATGCTGATTTTTTTATAGTGTCTAGCCAAGATGCTAAAAAATAATATGAGCGCGCTGCTGAATTTTTGAAAATGATAGAAAAGTATTTAAGAGAAGTATAGGGGATAGAGGAGAAGTAATGAATAATAGAGAACAATTACTTAAAGATTTTACAAAAGAAGTGCAATTAGCAATGGGGGATGTGATTAATAAAATTATTTTGTATGGTTCTTATGCAAGAGGGGATTTTCATGTAAATTCAGATATTGATATTATGATTCTCACCTCGCTAACTGAAGATAAGATAAAAAATATAGAAGATCAGGTATATGACATAGCATTTGAATATCAAATGTCGGATGCAATTACGATTAGTGTGAATATCAAAAATACAGAACAGTATTATTATTGGTTGGGAGCATTGCCTTATTATGATAATATTGAAAGGGAGGGAATTGTACTTGCAGGATGAGAGAAAAAAGACATTGTGCCAATATCGTTTAAATAATGCAGAAGAAACATATACTGTTGCTCAGGATTGTTTTAAGGGAATGCATTTTAAGGACTGTGTAAATCGTTCTTATTATGCTGTGTTTTATGCGTTAAAAGCAGTATTAGCCCTAGAGGGAGTAGATTTTAAACGTCACAAAGATGTAGTTGCATATTTTAATCGACATTATGTTGCAGCTGATGTATTTAAAAGAGATTATGGTAGAAAAATAGCTAAATTGCAACAGATACGCGAAAAAAGTGATTACGATGATTTTTATATCACGTCCAGTGAAGAAGCAGAAATGCAATTAGAAAATACTAGAGAAATTATAGATGCTATAACAATATATTTAAATCTTTTATAGCAATAGTTAAACACTAATTTTTACCCAAATAGCATTAACACAATCACTAAAACAATAGACAGCCCTTCTGGTGTAATGATACTAGGAGGGCTGTTTTAGCATATCAAATATGGTTAACTAAGTTAGCATATTTTCATAAGTGGCATAAACACACTTATGAAAGTGTTTATTTGTTTACACAATATAAAAATCATGATATGATTTTAGAGAAAATTTATGTTATAAAAGATAAGGTTTTATATTATATTTTTGTCGAATAATTTATATGTTTTTATGTTGATGATAATAGAAAGTAGTGGTTATTGGTATGAATAAAATGTACACAATGGAGGATTTTTTAAATATTATAGAAACATTACGAAGTGAAGGTGGATGCCCTTGGGATAGAGAGCAGACTCATGATACATTGCGACCTTGTATGGTGGAAGAAGCTTATGAATTAGTAAGTGCCATTGGAATCTATGAGAAGAGCAGCTCATATGAAAATATGCGAGAAGAATTAGGTGATGTTTTATTACAAGTTGTTATGCATAGCCAAATTGCAAAGGAAGAAGGATTATTCTCTTTTGAGGATGTGGTTCAAGAAGTAGCTGCTAAAATGGTACATCGACACCCACATGTATTTGGGCAAGTAGAAGTATCAAATAGTAATGAAGTAATTCAAAATTGGGAAGAATTAAAGAAGCAAGAGAAAGAAGGAAAAGCATGGATTGCATCACCTTTGCAAGAGGTGCCTAAGGAATTGCCAGCCCTTATTCGAAGTAGCAAAGTACATAAAAAAATAAGGCAGGTATATCATGTAGAAGAAAATGAAATAGCTGCTGTAAATACAATGCAAGAATTAACGAGTCAATTAGGAAAAATCTTGCAAACTGATGAAACGGAATCAGATAAAGAAACTCTAACAAATATATTAGGTGATTTATTAATGGAAATTACCACAGTAGCAAGTATTGAAAAGATTAATGTAGAACAAATTTTGGCAGATAAAATTGATGATTTAATTGATCGGGTAGAAAATAATCAGTGATGGATTTTGTTTGGTGAGAAGTATAGGGTTAGAATAAGCTATTTTACTAATTGAGACGAAAAGTCTGGAAGAAGAGGTGGGTACTAAGATGGTTCATATATATTGTGGAGATGGAAAAGGAAAAACAACCGCATCAGTAGGATTAGCCATTAGAATGGCAGGTACTGGTGGAAAAGTGGTCTACGCTCAATTTATGAAAGGGAATGACAGCGGAGAACATAAAAGCCTTGCGCAGTTTTCCAATATTACCTTGTTAAAAAATGAAAAAAATCTTGGCTTCACTTTTCAGATGAATGAGGAACAAAGAAGAGAATTAACAGATATGCATAATGGGAAGCTAGCTGAAATTCAAAAAATATTAGAAGATGGAAAATGTGATTTATTAGTGATGGATGAATTAACTTATCCTTATCGAGATCACCATTTGAATCGTCAACTGGTTGATCAAATCATAACACAATATGGGAAAAAAATTGAAATTTGTATTACAGGTCGTTCTCCTGACGAAAGATTGGTAGAAAAAGCTGATTATATGACAGAAATGAAAATGATCAAACATCCTTTTACAAGTGGGGTAGGTGCAAGAAAAGGGGTTGAATTCTAATGACTACAAAAACAAATGCTAGGGTTGAAGTTTATGTGAATAAAAATCAGAAAAAAATGCGTTGTGGCATGACTACTGGCAGCTGCTGTAGCATTGCAGCAAAGGCGGCAACGAAAAAATTATTGTTAGGAATTGATGTTACACAAGAGACTATTATGACACCAAAGGGAATCAGTATTTCAGTACCAGTAAATCTTGTAGAGATTGCGCAGGAGGAAGTGATTGCCCAAGTGTTTAAAGATAGTGGAGATGATCCAGATGTGACAAATGGAATGGAAGTGTTAGTTGCTGTTAGTTATTTGAATGATGAAGATGAATCTAATGTGTCAGCAATGGATTTGAATGAATCAATAGATTCTAAAGGGTTAGAGCAATCTGAGACTAGTAAAAATAAGTTATATTTTGCAGATTCAGAATTTCCAAATATTTACCTAGATGGTGGTATTGGTGTGGGTAGAATTACAAAAGAAGGACTGGAGCAAAAGATTGGATTTGCTGCAATTAACAAAGTACCCAGAAGAATGATTATGTCTCATGTCAAAGAAATTATGGATATAGCAGACATATCCAAGCCGATACTTGTGACTATTATTTTTCCAGAGGGTGCCAAGTTAGCGAAAAGAACATTTAATCCTCAACTTGGAATTGTAGATGGAATTTCTGTATTAGGAACAAGCGGTATTGTGGAACCTATGAGTGAGAAAGCTTTGATAGATACTATTGAGGTAGAAATCAAGCAAAAACAAGCTGAAGGAATGAAAAATATTATTCTGATGCCTGGAAATTATGGACAGACTTATGTGCAAGAGGAGTTACAATTATCGCTACAGAAAAGCGTAAAGTGTAGTAATTATGTAGGGGAATCTATCGATTTGTGCATCAGCTATGGCATGGAACATGTACTATTAGTTGGAAATATGGGGAAATTCGTAAAGTTAGCAGCAGGAATTATGAATACACATTCTAAAGTGGCTGATGGAAGAATGGAAATTTTAGCATTGCATACATATTTGTGTGGTGGTACAAAAGAAGATGTGGACTTTATTTTACAATCTATTAACACGGAAGGTGTTGTGGCATATTTAAAAGACCATGATTTGTTAACAGTTGTGATGGATAGTATTTGTCAAAAAATAGAACAACATGTTAAGAGAAGAGCTGGTGATTGTTTGAAAATTGGAGTTTATGTTTTTTCTGAAAATCATCACTTAATTGGTAAAACTAGTGATGCCGATACAATTAAAGATTTAATAATCGGGGAAGATAAGATGAGGTTATGATAATGAAAGCAATCATGTTTGCCTTTAGCAAGTATGGCTATGAATTGAGTCATAAAATTGAAAAGGAATTATCAAAGGAGCCTGTTACTTTAATCAAAGCGGTAAAGGGAATATGGGTAGATGATATCGTAATAAGCGAAAATCTTGTTTCTTTGAACAAGCGAGATACAAAAGAATTTTTAAAGGAAGAAATAAAAGATACATCTGTGATTATTTTTATCGGAGCCTGTGGTATTGCAGTGCGATTGATGGCACCTTTTTTAATCAGTAAGAAAATTGACCCAGCTGTATTGGTTTTAGATGATGAAGGGAATTTTTGTATTTCTCTTGTTTCAGGACATTTAGGTGGTGCTAATGAATGGACAAACAAGATTGCGGCTATGGTAGATGCGATACCTGTGATCACTACATCAACAGATATTCATGAAGTGTTTGCAGTAGATGTCTTTGCGAAAAAGAATCATTTATATATAGAAGATATGACATTGGCAAAGGAAATTTCGGCAACACTATTACAGGGTAATTCAGTGGGAATTTATTCAGATATTTCTATTAAAGATGAAATCGATAAGAAATTAACCATAGTTGGTGATAAAGAATGTCAAAAACAAGGTGAGGTAAAGAGTGAAAATAAATTTTCACCTTCAGCGCCTGAGATTTCACCCATGCAAGCACGTGAAATCACTGGACTTAAATATGGGATTGTGATTGGCAGAGATAAAAAAAGTATTTTTCCAAAATCACTTTATTTATATCCGAAATCATTTGTACTAGGAATTGGCTGTAGAAAAGGTACTAGTGAAGTACAAATTGAAGAGGGAATTTTTACTTTTTTAAAAAATAAAAATATTAGTATCCAAGAAATTGGGAAGCTAGGTAGTATTGATTTGAAAAAGGAAGAAGAAGGAATTCTTTCCTTTTCAAAAAAATATGAAATACCCTTTTCTGTATTTTCTAAGGAAGAATTAGAACAAGCAGATGGTGATTTTATAGAGTCTTCCTTTGTAAGTGGAGTAACAGGTGTTGGAAATGTGTGTGAAAGAAGTGCAAGCTTACTGGGGAATGGTAAGATTATTCATAAAAAAGAGATTGTAAATGGAATTACATTGTCCGTTGGGGAAATGGATTGTGAAATTTGGTTTGAAAGAAATGATTAAAATAAAAATTTAAGTGAAAGTCTGTTTATAGTGGTATGTTGACAGATTCTTTGATGATTTTATGAAAAGGATGAATAGGAAAATGATTCTCATAACAGGTGGAAGTGCTAGTGGAAAATCAGAATATGGGGAATCCTTGATTTTAGATAGTGAATATAGGAATAGAATTTACATTGCAACAATGGAACCTTTTGGTAAGGAAGCAAAAGAAAGAATAATCAAACATCAAGAAATGAGAAAAGAGAAAAATTTCTCTACCATAGAATGTTATGGTATGTTGACAGATGAAGTAGTTCTATGGCAAATAGAGCAGGAAACATTATCTGAAAGTTGTATTCTTTTCGAATGTATTTCCAATTATTTATCTAATAATATGTTTAAAAGCTGTGAGAAGGCTAACAATATAGAAGAATTGATCGTTCTTATGATAGAAGAATTAAAAAAATTAGATCAAGCATGTGGTGAATTAGTAATTATCTCTAATGAAATTTTTTCTGATGGAATACGTTATGATAAAGAAACCCAGGATTATATTGACTTTTTAGGGCGAATCAATCAAGAACTGGCAAAGTTATCCCACACAGTAATAGAAGTAGTATGTGGTATTCCAGTAGAACATAAAAGCTTATTAAATTAAGTGACGTGAATCATAGAGATGATTATTTTGTACTATTATTGATCACATTCTAAATGTAGAAGGGAGCGTATGGTGTCAATACATCATACAAGTAAATGATGGAATTATATATTGGAGGCTGTTATCAAGGGAAATTAGCCTATGTATTAGAAAAAAAGAAATGGAACGGCATTGAGATACTAAGTGGTGAGTATATTAGTTGGGAAAAATTAGAAAGCTGCCAGGTATGTGATCATTTTCATGATTTTTTAAGAAAAGAATTGAATTATTATACTTCAGAAAAAGAAGCACAGATAGAAGTAATCAAGCGACTAGAAGATGTTTTTAAAAAAAATCCATCGCTCCTTGTGATTTGTGATGAAGTGGGTATGGGTGTAGTTCCTATGGAGAGACAAGAACGTGATTATCGGGAATTAGTAGGAAGAGTATGTGTGTACTTAGCAAAAAATGCAAGTCATGTAGAACGTATTGTAGCAGGAATGGGTCAAATACTAAAATAGAGAATTATCAAAAATAGATTGAATGTTATCTTGAAATTAAGGTACTAAAACTGAACATCAGAAAAGGAATTCATATGAAAATATATTTAATTAGGCATGGGCAGACAGAAG
Organism: Eubacteriales bacterium; assembly: GCA_044425705.1. Lineage (GTDB taxonomy): Bacteria > Bacillota > Clostridia > Lachnospirales > Lachnospiraceae > JAWXVD01. The sequence continues at coordinate 32,518 of JAWXVD010000006.1, forward strand.
GAAATAAAGATAAACGATATTTAGGCATTACAGATGAAGCACTTTGCGTAGAAGGAAAAGCAGAGATTTTGAATAGGGTAGAAGGGGGATGTTATCCAGCAAGTGATTTTTTATTCGTCAGCCCTATGAAACGTTGTTTAGAAACTGCATCTATTATTTTTCCAGAAGTGCAGCAAGTAGTAGTGTCAGATTTACGAGAATGTGATTTTGGCAGTTTTGAATATAGGAATCATGCTGAAATGGATGGAGAGAAAGCATATCAGGAATGGATAGATTCTAATGGTTTATTACCTTTTCCTGGTGGAGAAAGTTTGCTTTCCTTTCAAAAAAGATGTGCAGCAGCATTTCTAGAAACCATACAAGGATTAGAAAAAATAATGCAAGAAGATAAAAATAATATTACAAGTCAAAATAATGGAAAAGATACAAAAGATAAAAAGGTATCGTTTGTGATACATGGAGGAACCATTATGGCGATTATGTCAGCATTTTCCAATGATCCTACGAAATATTTTAATTATTTATGCGACAATGGAAGAGGGTATATTTTAGATTGGGAGGACGGAACATGTATCAATATTCAATCGTTGCAATAGGAATAGGTTTCTGTCTTGATTTGGTATTTGGGGATCCTTATTTTATGCCACATCCCATTCGCTATATTGGAAATTTGATTTCTTTCTTAGATAAAAAGTTAAGACCTGCTTGTAAAAATAATAAAAAGAAGGAACGGATAGCAGGTATTTTATTGGTGATTTTTGTGACGGGTATTACAGTGCTTGTGACAGGAAGCTGTATTTATTTGGCATATAAAATACATCCCATAGCAGGATTTATTTTAGAAACTTTCTGGTGTTATCAGCTGTTGGCTGGAAAATGTTTACAGACAGAAAGTAAAAAAGTGATGGATGCATTAGAAGATGGAACACTGGAGGAAGCTAGATATGCGGTATCTATGATCGTCGGAAGAGATACTAAGGAGTTAGACAAAATTGGTGTCACAAAGGCTACTGTAGAAACAGTAGCGGAAAATACAGCAGATGGTGTAGTTGCTCCTTTACTATTTATGATGCTTGGTGGAGCAGTAGGTGGATTCTTTTACAAAGCTGTCAATACCATGGATTCTATGGTGGGATATAAAAATGAAAAATACCAATATTTTGGTACCGCAGCTGCAAAATTAGATGATGTATGTAATTATTTACCTGCTAGAATCTGTGCGATTTTCATGATTTTCACTGCTTACATATGTAAGTTGGATGGAAAAAATGCATATCGAATCTGGAAACGAGATAGAAGAAATCATAAAAGTCCCAATTCCGCACAGATGGAATCTGTATGCGCTGGAGCATTAGGGATTCAATTAGCAGGAGATGCTTCATATTTTGGAACGCTACATAAAAAACCATATATAGGTGATGCTACCAGAGAGATAGAACCAACAGATATTAAAAGGTCTTGGATTTTATTATATGGCGCTGGTGTTATGACTACAATTTTGATACTCATAATAGGTATTGTAGCCTGAAAAGTAGACTTTACAGCTAGTAATTTATATCTTAGGAACCTAGTTTGCTTGGCGTTCAGTAGATAATGATTCAGTGGTGTTTTTAATGTTTGACGAAGACTAGATAGTGTAGTATCGTATAAGAGGATAGAAATTGAGAAATGGGAGACATTAACGATGGAAAATACGAAATTTGCAAAAGACACTAGTGAACGCTCTAAATTAGAATGGGCACAGGGTTTGTTAGTATTATTTATAGGGCTATGTATTGCACACTTGGGAGTTACCTTGTTTGTATTAGCAAATTTGGGGACAGATACCTTTACAGTGTTGATTCAAGGAATTGCAAATACCTTTGGGTTAACTATTGGCACATGGCATGTGATTGCATGTATTACAATTATGGTACTTTTGTTGATGACTACAGAAGGCTATGTGAAGCCTGGTACAGTGGTTTGTGCTTTTTGTGGTGGTTGGATTATTGACTTTTTTAGCTGGGCATTAAGCCCGTTTATCAATGATCAAACATCTATTATTGTAAGGGTTGTTGTTTTAGTGTTAGGTGTTGTGATTTTAGGAGTTGGAATGTCTGTAGTGATAAAGAGTAATTCAGGCACAGGTCCTAACGATTTGGTTGCTATTGTTTTATCAGATAAAGTGGGAAGTAAATTCAAATTACAGTTTCGTACAGTCAGGATTATATGTGATATTGTCTTTGTTGTACTGGGATTTATATTAGGTGGTGTTGTAGGAATTGGAACCATTATCGCTGTTGTGATTACAGGTCCTATCGTACAATTCTTTTTGCCGAAAAGTGAAGCAGTGATACATAAAATTTTCCCTAGTATTTAAGGATATTTTTGGGAACGATGTCAGCTAGTAGGTTAATTTGTATTTTACGGTGCAAAGTTACCAAGCTGAGAGAAAGGTGTGGTTATTAAAATGAAAAAATCGGTAGGAATACTTATTAGTTTGGTGGTTATTAGTTTAGTTGCATTTGTATATTATTATATTACACTGCCTGCAATTAACATTCATTCAAGTGGGTTTTGGTTTTTTATTATGTTTTTACTTATTGTAGCAATGCTACTTGTTGTTTTGATGAAAAAGCCGTTAGAAGTGCCAGTTGAATCTATAGGAAGTTTCATTGGTCAAATCAAATTGGTGAAATTTTTAGGTGCTATATTAATCTTAGTATTTGTAGTTTATATTGGTGGAAGCATTCTTTCATCACCAATTGTCAGTGCAGATTTATATCAAAAATTATTGACTGTTGAAGAAGGGAATTTTGCAGATGACATGGAAGAAGCTGACTATCAGACAATCCCTTTGTTAGACAAAGATTCTGCTACCATTCTAGGAGATAGAAAAATGGGAAGTCTTGTAGAGATGGTATCGCAATTTGAAGTGGGTTCAGATTATACACAAATTAATTATAATGATATTCCAGTTCGTGTAACCCCTCTTGTGTATGCAAGTGGTATTAAATGGTTTACCAATCAGAGCGATGGAATACCAGCATATATTATGATTGATATGGCCACACAAGATACAGAGTGTGTCATCTTAGATGAAGGAATCAAGTATTCAAAATCAGAATATTTTAACAGAAATATCTACAGACATTTACGATTTAACTTCCCTACTTATATCTTTGATAGTCAGATTTTCTTTGAAATTGACGATGAAGGTGTTCCTTATTGGGTTGCACCTGTAAAGAAATTTAATATTGGATTATTTGGTGGGCAAACAGTAGGTAGAGTTGTTATTTGTAATGCACAAACAGGCGAATGTACAGATTATGCAGTAGAAGATGTACCACAATGGGTGGATAAAGTATATTCAGCAGAATTATTGACACAATTATATGATTACCATGGACTATATAAAAATGGATTCTTCAATACCTTATTGAGTCAAAGAGATTGTTTGACTACTACAAATGGATATAATTATATTGCACTAGAAGACGATGTATGGGTATATACTGGTGTCACATCGGTAAGTGGCGATCAATCTAATGTAGGATTTGTATTGATGAACCAAAGAACTATGGAAACAAAGTATTATACGGTTGAAGGTGCTATTGAAGATTCGGCAATGTCTTCGGCAGAGGGGCAGGTACAGAATTTAGGATATGATGCAACCTTCCCATTATTATTAAACATTGCAGGAGAGCCAACTTATTTTATGGCATTAAAAGATGCAGCTGGTTTGGTAAAGCAGTATGCCATGGTAAATGTTCAAAAATATCAATGGGTAGCAACAGGTGATACCATGCAGGCTTGTGAGAAAAACTATACAGAGCTTTTAGATACCAATGGAATCGTTAGTGAAGATAGTGATACGTATAAAACCGCAAAAGGGATAATAGAATCTATTTCACCAGTAGTATTAAGCGGAACAACACATTACTATATTTGTATGGAAGGAAATAATGATATTTTTGATATTGACATTTCAGATGAAACATTAATTCCGATTATTAGATTTGCAGTAGGAGATTCTGTCACGCTCACCTATATGGAAGGATATGGGCTTCATGGAGTAAGAAGTATACAGTAAATAGTAGGTTACTGTTCGCACAGCACTATACATTTATTGCATAGGACGTATGAAAATGTTGTTAAAATAATAAAGGTAGGTGTTACCGATGATTAAATATTTAAAGACAGAAGAAGGTATCATACATGAAATAAATGAAATAGAAGAAGGCAGTTGGGTTCGTATGATTAATCCAACAGCAGAAGAATGTGAACGTATCGCAAAATGTGTCAATATTGATGTAGAAGATATTATGGCACCACTGGACAGTGAAGAAAGTGCCAGATTAGAAATTCAAAAAGCACATACGCTGATTATTGTGGATATTCCGACCATCGAGATGGAGCAGGATAAACCTATGTATACAACGGTACCTTTGGGAATTATATTGACGGCACAGCAAATTATTACTGTTTGTAATACAGATATTCTCATTTTACAAAATTTTGTAAATAATCAAGTTCGAGAATTTAGTACGAAGAAGAAATTACGATTTGTTTATCAGATATTAAATACCATTGCCCTGCATTATCAAGAAAAGCTCCGTATCATTGATAGACGTAGAATGGAAATCGAGCAAAGAGTTGAAAAAACTACGGAAGATGCAGATTTAATCAACCTACACAAGCTAGAATCCATGCTTGTATATTTTGCAACTTCATTGCATGCCAATGAAGTTGTATTGAATCGATTGATTCGATATAAACGCTTAGAACAATATCCAGAAGACGAAGAACTATTAGATGATGTGATGATTGAAACAAAACAGGCCATTGAAATGACCACAATCTATAGAGATATTATCAGTGGTACAAGAGAGCTGATGGCTACCATTATTAGCAATCGATTAAACAATGTGATGAAACGCTTAACAGCAATTACCATTATTATGGCAATTCCTACCGTGATATCTGGATTTTACGGCATGAATGTGAATGAAGCAGGAATGCCATTTTCTGATTCTGTATATGGATTTATGATTATTGGTGGGTTGACAGCATTGACAGGATCAATTACTTGGTTGGCGTTAAAGAGGAAAGATATGCTTTAAGTTCATCTCCTCTATAAGGAAAAATAGTCACTTTCGTGACGGATCTGAAGAGATAAATGGAAGGTTAAATAGAAAATAATAATTAAGTCAGGATACATTTATTGTTAGTTTTGGAGAGTATCCAATTTCTTCGAGATCAAGAAACAATTACAGTTTTCCACTATATGAAAAGTGGAACTATTTTTGTACGCAAATGCGGTGTCTTGATAGGCATCGTTTTTTTTTTATGAGATAAAACATGTTAAATTTGAATTAAAAAATACATTCATATCTTTGATACAAAGATACTGAAAGTATAACAAAAGAAAAGGAGGAGAGGAGTTTTTGTTAAAAGCAGTTGGTCGTATCTTTTTGGTATTAATTGGAATTAGTTTTATTAGTTTTTTATTGATTTATATGTCACCAGGTGATCCTGTTCGCGCTATGTTTGCGGTTAGTGGAAATATTCCAGCTGAAGAGGTATTAGAGGAAATGAGGGAAGAGTTGGGGTTGAATCGCCCGTTTCTCGTACAATATGGTGATTGGTTATTGTCTTGTTTTTGTTTAGACTTTGGAACATCCTATTCTACTGGAGAACCAGTCCTTGCTTTATTAATTGCAAGACTTTGGCCTACCCTAAAGATTACAGGACTATCGCTGCTGTTTATGACTATCTTAGCGATACCGTTAGGCTTGGCATCAGCCCTACATCCTAATTCATGGCTGGAAAATATGCAAGGCAGATACGTGGGTTGGTGTTAGAAGAGTTAACACAGGATTATTTGATTGGTGCTAGGGCAAGAGGAATCAGGGAAAGAACTATCATTTGGAAACATGTGATTCCCAATGCAGTATTACCGTTAATTACTATGTTTGGTTTATCCATAGGTTCTTTACTTGGTGGAACGGCAGTAGTAGAAATCATTTTTTCTTACCCAGCATTAGGATCCTTGGCATTGAGTGCTATTACAGCAATGGACTATCCATTGATTCAAGGATATGTGCTGTGGGTTGCACTGATTTATATGGTGGTCAATTTAACTGTGGATGCCTCCTATAAAAGGTTGGATCCTAGAATTGCAAAAGGAGTAGAGGGCAATGAATAAAGTAATGAGAAGATTTTATATATCTTGCTTCTTTGTGATATTATGGTTTCCTTTCCAGGAATGGCATTAGCAATTGCCGTATGCGGGATGTTGGGAGCAGGTATTATGAATGCAGTCATTGCAATCACTGCTGTAAGTTTTACAAAATATGCAAGATTATCAAGAAGTTCACAAGGAGAAGTGCCAAGTGCCACAAACCTACCCAAAGGATGCCCGTTTGCGTCTAGGTGTAGTGAGTGCATTGAAATTTGTAAAAATGAAATACCTAAAATGAAAGAGGTAGCTGAAAGACATCAAGTGGCTTGTCATTTGTTTTCTGGAGCAAATCAAATCTATGCTGAAGCAGGAGCAAATCCTCGTGACGCTGCAGAAAACACGGAAACTAGTAGAGGGTTTAGTGTGAAAATGGCAAAAGAAATGCTAAAGGATGCAGAGTGGGAAGTATAATTAGCATATAGCATTATTCATGTATTTCGGCTAGTAACATAGTATTCGTTACGACATGCCCCATATAGCGAGAGATTGTAAAGTTGGCATCAGCTCTTTAGATTTTTCAGTGACAAAGTATTCTACTCGGATAGGCATTTCATTATATTGTACCCTTGTAATTAAGCCATCTTTTTCTAGCTCTTTTAATGAAGATGCTAACATGGTATTTGTTATGCCTTGTACTTTTTTCATCAGTTCGCTATATCGAATCCCTTCTTCGCAGGAAAGTACACAGAGAATAGGTATTTTCCATTTGCCACCGATACGCTTTAAAGCAATTTGTAATGGACAGGCTTCTCCACAGGGACAATGATCAGCTTTACAGTTACTCATATTTTTCTTACCTCCTCAGATTTAATTGGGTTATTGACTATCAATTTTTGGTGTGATACTATCATATCAACTAATAAAAACAAAGTCAATCAGAAAAACTGAGAATAGGAAGGGTGAGGTAATTATGAAAGCAAAAGTAGTTTATTACACAAAATCTGGAAATACAAAGAAAATAGCAGATGCTATTGCAACTGAAGTTGGATGTGTTGCTGTAGATATGGATCAAACAATCACAGAAGAGCTTGATGTACTGTTTTTAGGAGCATCAGTATATAAGTTTGGAATAGATAAGAAAGTAGTTGAATTTATTGATAGTTTAGATTCTAAAAAATTTGGGAATGTTGTTATTTTTTCAACATCTGCTATGTCTGATAGTGGATATCCTAAATTGGTTGATATTTTAACAAAAAGAGGATTTCAGGTATCCAACCAACATTTTTATTGCAAAGGACAATTTATGTTTGCTAATAAAAATAGACCGAACCAAGATGATGTAAACAGTGCAAAACAATTTGCTAAATCTATTATTAAATAATAAGGACGACCTACGATGAAACGTTTAAAAGTAATTGCTTGTGAAGTTGCATTTCGAGAACTTTGTTATTGTGCTAGTCAGTGTAGAGCGATGATTGATTTTACCTTTATGACCCAAGGTTTGCATGATAAAGGTGCAACACCTATGAAGCAAATGTTACAAGACGAGATTGATAAGGTGGATATTCATAAATATGATGCTATTGTATTAGCATATGGTCTTTGTAGCAATGGAGTAGTGGGGCTACAATCAAAGCTACCGATGATTATACCGAAAGCTCATGATTGTATTACTTTTTTTCTGGGTTCTAAAGAAAGATATGCAGAATTTTTTGATAAAAACAGAGGTACCTATGTTTATACATCTGGCTGGATAGAACGTGGGATGAATTCATTCCACCTGCTCATAGAATTGTTGCAACCAATGATTGTAATATTATTGGATTCCATGCACAGTAGGGAAAGAGGTAATTTTTTATGGCTTAGCCGTGAAATATAAAAAGAGTATCGTTTGGATACTCTTTTTTTGTGCTTTTCTTGAAATGCAATATAGATTTTGCTATGATGAATATATAGTTTTTTACATGAGAACTTTAGGGGTGAAGCGCATGAAAAATAAGAGGACAATTCTTTTTTATGGAGTCGTTGGAGCTGTTGTATTTTGTGTTTTATTAGGAAAAATTGTGCTATGGGGAATCGTAGTTGGATTTGTGTCAGGGATGTGTCTTGATATTTTAATGGCAAAAATACAGAGTGTAGGTGGTAGAGTTTTTTTGGAGAAGTGGTTTTTAAAATATTATCTACTATTGTTAAAAGACATGTTTGTTTCTGCAATAAAGGTATGTAGGTCAGTGTTTTGTAAAAATCAACCAGAAATCATGATTGTGAGATTAAAAACACATACAGGAAATAAGGGGAAAGTTCTGGTATCTAATAGTATTTCTTTGACCCCAGGAACGATAACCTTAGAGCAAGAAGCAGACAGTTATCATATTTTGTATATGGATTTAACTGATAAGAAAGAGGATATGTTGCAAACAGCCAAGGTGTTTGAGAAAAGAATGGAGGAGAAGGTTGATTCTTAAAGTAGCTATGTATTTAGTAATTCTTTTTACTATAGTCAGTGTGATTTTATTAATAAGAAGCAAGGAAAACTTTTCTAAGATTTTATATTTAGGGCTCCTTTCATCCTTGGTTGTGGTAGCAATTGTATTATATGCTATTACCACAGGACAGAGCATGTATCTTGATGTTGCTATTACGATAGCAATTTTAGGATTTATGGATGTACAATTTTATGCAGTATATTTGAGTAGAAAGGGGAGCATATAATGGTGATATTATCGAATATTATGATTGTGTTTTCTATGATTATGATGTCTTGCGGGATGATTGGTTTAATTCGCTCAAAAAGTTTTTATCGTAGGTTAGTAAACATTGCATTAGTAGATACAATTGGTGTATTAAGTTTATTACTAGGTTTGATTATTCGTCAAAGCAGTTGGCAGATAGCAGGGAAACTGTTATTTTTAGGACTGATTATTTTTTTGATTGCACCTGTGATTTCTCATAAATTGGGTCGAAGTGCATATATTTCCCTACATAGAGGAGGTGTGAAAGAAATTCATGAATGATATAATTTTACAGATTGTTTTATTAATGATGGTCATTATGGCAATTTTGACAGTTGTCTCTAGTCGGTTATTCATTGCTATTATTTTTTCAGGCATCCTTTCTTTATTTTGTGCATTTCTATATGTATTATTAGGTGCACCAGACGTGGCATTGGCCGAAGCGGTAATCGGTTCCACCATCGTAACAGTTATTTTTCTTGTGACATTGAAAAAATATCGTATCTTTAATATTTATATTACTGGGAATCATCAAGATACTGTTTTTGCAGGAATGATTAAAAAGGTTTCTAAAATATTGCAAAAAAGTAATATGGAAGTACATATTTTATATTCTAATCAAACAGCAGAAGAGTTAGTAAGTCATCATAATTGTGATTTGGTTGTGGAAGGATTGGAAGAAGGAATGATTCTTCATGGGGAGAAGGGAAATCAATATATGATCAATATTTCCAAATGTTTACAGAATGAGATAAAGGAAGGTATTGTGACGATCAAAGAGGAATAGTTCCGTTGCAAATCTAAATAGTAAGGTGTTTTAGTCTACAATAAAAAAAGGAGAGGTATTACAGATGAAGTATCGCAAAAAGAAAAATTATAAACTATTAGATATCAAATATACAGGTTTGATTTTTGTGATTATTGTAGCATTTGCATTATTTGGTGCATATTTTCAAAGTGGTGAAGCAGGACAATCTCTTCTTTTTGATGAAATTTATTTGAGAGGACTAGCTGAGACTACAGCAAAAAATCTTGTGGCAGGTATTTATCTTGATTATCGATTATTTGATACATTGCTAGAGGCTTTATTATTGTTGGTATCTGTGATTGGAGTGATGCAGTTTTCACATCTATCTACTGCAGAAAAACAGTTTCCTAATCAAAATAAAAAAATTACTACCATTGAATCATCACACGTGGTGAGAGAATCCTTATTACCCGTATATATTTTAATAGCCTTATTCGGTCTCTATATTATTCTTACGGGAATGGATGGGCCAGGTGGAGGTTTTCAAGGTGGTGCTATTTTAGTTGCTATTTTTATCAGTGCACATTTTGCACAAGGTATTACAATATTAAATGTGAATGTTGCGACTAAAATAGAAAAAATCACATATATGTTAATCTTGATAGTAGGTATGTTTTTTATTGCATACGGAGCAAATTTCACCTATCTAGGACATCGTATTTATTTGATTATAATTAATATTCTAATTGGAATTAAAGTGTGTAGTGGGTTGAATCTAATTTATATGTCGTTTATGTTCAGTGAGATGGAGGAAGATAGTGGACTTTAATTATGTAGAAATCGTCGGTTTACTTTTATTTTTAATAGGTATCTATGGTGTGATTGCTCGTAGAAATATTATGAAGACGGTATTATCTCTTTCCATTATCGATATCGGTGTGATTACTTTTTTCTTGGGAATCCGCAATGAAGTAGGGGCCAATCCACCCATAGGAGATGGTGTGCCACAAGAATTAATGGCAGATCCAGTGCCACAGGCATTGATGATTACAGCAATTGTAATTGGTGTAGCTGTAACAGCAGTAGCGTTGATGATGTTTTCAGGACTATATCATAGATATGGTTCTACCAATTGGATGAAAGTTTTTAAGATAAGAAGAGAGGAGCAGAAAAAATAATGGAATTATATGTTATGATTATATTGCCAATCCTTGCTTCTTTACTTCTATATGTAATGCCTGGAAAGATAACGACCATATTATCAACCTTTGTATATGTAGTGGTATTTGGATGCTCGGTGGTGCTATTTTATCAAGCTAGATTTCTAGGAGAAATCATTACTACAAAAACAGATGTAGATTTTTTAGGAATCACCTTGTATTGTGATTTATACGCTAGTGTATTCTTGGTCTTGGTTTCCTTTTTATTTTTGTGTATGTTTTTGTTTACAACGGGAAGAGAAAGAACGGATAAATTATTTGCATTCTTGTTTGCAGTATTACAAAGTTTAGTGATGCTCATCTTTCTATCTAGAGATTTGTTCAATATCTATGTTGCAATAGAGGTGTCTTCTATTGTTTGTGGAATTTTAATTATGTTTAAGAGGGAAAGTCGATCTATCTATGACGGATTGGTATATTTGCTCGTTAATATGTTAGGTATGTTATTTTTTTTGTTAGGAATAGGCATGGTATACCGTCAGTTTGGGATTCTTGATTTTGATAGCTTAATACAAGTTATTGGAACAAGAGACCCTAGTGAATTGGTGCTAGCGTATTCTTGTTTGATGACAGGTGTATTATTGAAATGTGCAATCTTTCCCATGCATTTTTGGTTGCCGTTGGCACATGGAACACCAGGAGCACCTACAGCAGTATCGGCCATTCTTTCAGGAATTTATGTGAAAAGTGGTGTGTATCTATTTATGCGTTTGGAGGAAATTTTTTCTGTTAGCATTGATTTATCTTCTTTTTTCTTCTGGATTGGTGTGATTAGTTCCCTTGCGGGAATTATCATGGCTATTTGTCAGAGTGATATCAAATTGATTTTGGCCTACCATACAGTATCGCAAATAGGTTTAATTATAGCGGGGCTATCTGCTCCTAATGAAAAAGTACAGGCTGGTGCTTTCCTACACATTATCAATCATGCCATGTTCAAATCCTTGCTATTTTTAGCGGCTGGGATGTTGATCAGTCGATATGGAACACGGAATATTTATAAAATACGAGGTGTTATGCGAAGCATGCCATTGGCAGGAATTGCTATAGTAGCTGGCATTTTAGGGATTACAGGTGCGCCCTTCTTTAATGGTAGTATTTCTAAATATTTTCTTGCACAAACGGATACGATGATTTCCACCATCTTTTTTACCATCATTAATTTTGGAACAATATTATCTTTTGTGAAATTTGGTAAGGTGTTATTTGGAGAAAAACAGGATGTTCATTTTAAATATGATTTTTTCTCCACTGCAGTAATTATAACCTTAAGTGGATTATGCTTATTGACAGGAGTGTTTGCAGAACCTATGGTGCAATTGGTGTTAGGAATGGAACTTAAAATCGGTATATCAGGATATATGAACAAGATAATCATTTGGGCAGTTAGTTTTATTTTAGCAGAATTGGTATACAAATATATCATCAGTAAAAGTAAAAGGATCAAATCAGGCATTGATTTTACCATTAGTTTTAACGGGATAGCATTATGTTTATGTAGTAGCTTCGTGATTTTAACGGTAATTATGATGTATTGGGTTTGTTGGGTATAGAGAGGCATAGAGAAATCTCTCTGATTACATTTTATGGTGTAATTATAAAAATAACGCCTCCCCTTGACAACATTTTTTTTACAGTATAAAATAAACAGGGTGAAAGACCGTGAAGAGAATTATTAGGCACGAAATATTAGCCCTTTCGTCTCTAGATATGGAGAGAAAAGGGCTTTTTTTATGATAAACGAGGAGGAAAGTAAAATGGCAGTACCTTATAATCACAGAGAGATTGAAGAGAAATGGACTAAAATTTGGGATGCAAACCCAGTCAATGTAAATGATGGAAAGAAACCTAAATATTATTGCTTAGATATGTTTCCATATCCATCAGGAAACGGACTTCATGTAGGACACTGGAGAGGTTATGTAATTTCAGATGTTTGGAGTCGTTATAAAATGTTAAATGGTGGACATTACATCATTCATCCAATGGGATGGGATGCTTTTGGACTTCCAGCAGAAAACTATGCTATTAAAATGGGTGTACATCCAGCTATTTCAACTGCAGAAAATGTATCTAATATTAAAAGACAAATTAATCAAATTGCAGCTCTTTATGATTGGGATATGGAAGTGAATACAACAGATCCTGAATTCTATAAATGGACACAATGGATTTTTGTAAAAATGTTCAAAGCTGGTCTTGCATACCAAAGAGAAATGCCAATTAACTGGTGTCCTTCTTGTAAGACAGGTCTAGCCAATGAAGAAGTTGTAAATGGAAAATGCGAACGTTGTGGTTCGGATGTAACAAAGAAAAACTTGAACCAATGGATGCTTAAAATTACAGAATATGCAGATCGTTTACTTTCAGATCTTGATAAATTAGATTGGCCAGAAAAAGTAAAGAAAATGCAAGCTGATTGGATTGGTAAATCTTACGGAGCTGAAGTAGATTTTAAAGTGGAAGGCAGCGAGAAAGCAATTACTGTTTACACGACGAGACCAGATACGCTTTATGGAGCAACCTTTATGGTACTTGCACCAGAACATGAAATGGCGGCAAGTCTTGCGACAGAAGAAACAAAAGAAGAAGTAGAAAAATACATTTTCGATGCTTCTATGAAATCCAATGTTGATAGATTACAAGACAAAGAAAAAACAGGTGTATTTACTGGTACTTATGCAATTAATCCGATCAATGGAGCAAAAGTTCCAATTTGGCTGTCTGATTATGTATTAGCAGATTATGGAACTGGTGCTATTATGTGTGTACCAGCTCATGATGATAGAGACTTTGAATTTGCGACAAAATTCAATATTCCAATTATTCAAGTAATAGCGAAAGATGGTGTGGAAATTGAAAACATGGAAGTTGCTTATACAGATGCTGTGGGAACTATGATTAATTCTGGTGAATGGAATGGTCAAGAATCAGCAGTATTGAAAAAAGAAGCACCTGCTATGATTGAAGCACGTGGAATCGGTAAAAAGACTACGAACTATAAACTTCGTGACTGGGTATTCTCACGTCAACGTTATTGGGGCGAACCTATTCCAATTGTACATTGCCCTCACTGTGGATGCGTTCCAGTTCCGGAAGAACAACTTCCATTATTATTACCAGAAGTAGAAACTTACCAACCAACAGGAACAGGCGAATCACCACTTGCAGATATTGATGAATGGGTAAACACAACATGTCCTACTTGTGGAGCTGCTGCAAAAAGAGAAACAAATACAATGCCTCAATGGGCAGGATCTTCTTGGTACTTCCTACGTTACGTGGATAGCAAAAATACAGAAGAATTAGTAAGCAAAGAAAAAGCAGAAACATACTTGCCAGTAGATATGTATATTGGTGGTGTAGAACATGCAGTGCTTCACTTATTATATTCTAGATTCTATACAAAATTCTTAAATGATATCGGCGTGGTAGATTTTGATGAACCATTCACAAAATTATTTAACCAAGGTATGATCAATGGTAAAAATGGTATTAAAATGTCAAAATCAAAAGGAAATGTAGTATCTCCTGACGATCTTGTAAGAGATTATGGTTGTGATTCTTTAAGAATGTACGAATTGTTTGTAGGACCACCAGAACTTGATTCAGAATGGGATGACAGAGGAATTGATGGTGTATATCGTTTTATTACACGTTTCTGGAATCTTGTTATGGACAATAAAGATAAAGATGTAGTAGCAACAAAAGAAATGATTAAAGTACGCAATAAAATGGTATATGATATCAGTGGACGTCTTGAAAACTTTAGCTTAAATACAGTTGTGTCAGGATTTATGGAATATAACAATAAAATGATTGACATGGCTAAAAAAGGCGGAATCGATAAAGAAACTTTAAAAACAGCAGTGACGTTATTAGCACCATTTGCACCTCACTTATCAGAAGAACTTTGGGCTGAGCTTGGAGAAACTGGTTCCGTATTCCATACAGTATGGCCTGTAGCAGATGAGGCAGCTATGGTAGATGATGAAAAAGAAGTGGCAGTACAATTAAACGGTAAAACGAAAATTGTAATCAAAGTACCAGCTGATATTTCTAAAGAGGATGCTATTGTAGCTGGGAAAGAAGCATTAGCTGATAAATTAGAAGGTAATATTATCAAAGAAATTTATGTACCTGGAAGAATTATAAATATTGTAGCAAAATAGTGATAAGGTCAAAACATAGACCAAAGGCAAAACAATGACAAAGGCAAAACAGTAACTATTATTCCTTTATAGGGACGCTCTCGCCACGCCCTATAGAAGGAAAAATAGTTACTGTTTTGCTATTTAGGTTATGTGATGATAAAAATGCATTAATTGATGCATTAATATTGAAAATTGGAATATAATAAGGTATAATCGTATTCTAAAGAGGTGATACGATGAATTTACATTATAATCAAAATTATACAAAAGAAGAGATTGATGTAATTCTAGAGAAAATTAAAAGTTGTATTGGTAACAACAAGTTTACAATAGCATTAAATGAAAATAGACAAGAAAACATAGATTTTATAAACGAATACAACATTCGTAGCAACAAACAAAAAAGTATTTTATTGCAAGTGAATACTGAAGATTTTTGTCATACGTTACAAAATAAGAAAATGGGATATGAATACGAAGTTTTGTATGTTTTTGTTCCGCAAATAGAATTATTTAATGTGGATGGCAAAAAAGAACTTGTTGATATTTACACAAAATTTAATGTTATTGATATGCCTAATGGAAGTAGAACTGTAGTAGTATCTTTTCATAAGCGGAATAAACCGATAGAATATCTATTTAGATAAGGTGTATTTTTAAAGGAGGTATTGTTGTGAATGAGCGAAAAATATTCTGTGAAGAATGTAGAAACGATGTATCTTATAGTATTACAGAGGATTACATGGAAGGAACTATAAGAGGTGAAAAATATACTTATTTAGGTAAAATTGCATATTGTATTGATTGCAATTCTGAAATTTATTCACCAGAAATAAATGATTATAATTTGAAGGTGTTGTACGATGAGTATAGGAAAAAACATGGTCTTATTTCTTTAGATACCATTTTGAAAATATCTGAAAAGTACGCAATAGGAAAGAGACCTTTATCGTTGTTATTAGGATGGGGTGAACAAACATTTTCACGCTACTGTGATGGTGATGTTCCAACGAAGCAGTATGCTGAAATACTTCAAAAAATATATGATGAACCTAAATATTATAAACAAATTTTAGAAAAAAATAGAGAAAACCTTAAAACTGAAGCATCATATGAAAAAAGTAAAAAGGCAGTTGATGCACTTCTTAGTTATGAAATATATGAAAATTCTAAAATTGATTTAGCAATTAAATATTTATTAAATCAGTGTGAAGATATTACACCATTGGCACTCCAAAAAGCATTATACTATATTCAGGGATTTTATTTTGCTTTTTATAATATATTTTTATTTTCAGAGGATTGTCAGGCCTGGGTTCATGGACCTGTTTATCGAGATGTATATTTTAGGTATCGAGATTATAAATTTGACCCCATTGATAGTAATGGGAGTTTTGATGATACAATATTGTCATCATCTGAAAAAGCAGTTTTTGAAAGTGTAACTAGACATGTTTGTTGTTATAGTGGAAAAGTGTTAGAAAAATTCACACATTCTGAAGCACCATGGTTATTAGCAAGAGGAGAGCTACTGGAGATGGAGCTATCAGATAGGGTGATAAATAAGCATGATATAGGGGAATATTTTAATAGAGTTAAAAGAAAATACAATATGATTAATCCTAATGATATTAAAGTATATACGCGGACTATGTTTGAACAAATATAGGTGAAGAGCATCTAACTGGAGTGTTGGGTGCTTTTATTTATAAAAAAATATAACAACGTCATATAATGACGTCATTGCATGATATACGATTATATTTAAGCGAATTGTTCTGTAATGAAGAACTAATTTATGATAGACAAGAAAATATTTATTATCTTTCGGGTGCGGAGAGAAAAACACTGGAAACCATGGAGTATCTATTAATTGAACGAGTGTTATTAGATACGGGTGTACTTCGCACTGATGAGATGGATGGGTTGCTTACCCATTTAGCATCAAATGTTAAAGATGCAAGTAAAATGAAATTTAGAGAAAAACAATATATCGGACAATATCAGGAACCGCTTCATAAAAAAGCAATTCTTAAAATGCATGGTGATTTGATAATTATGATAACAAATCAGTTTGTTATTAAAATGAATATACTAAAATGGATGGAGAGATAGTTGAAAGAGAAGTTGTTCCATGTATCATTAAATACGATTTAGGTTATCTGTATTTGGTAGCTTTTTTACATCCAAGTGATAAACCATATCTGGCATATTTTCGATTGGATAGAATCTATTCATTTTCTGTGATTAGAAAGCAGAAAATTGAGGAAATTAATGTGTTGCAGATTATGTCAAGAGTGGTGCAAAGGGGATTGTTCAGATGTATAGTGGTAGATTTATAGATGTCCTCCTTTCTTGTAAAAAGGAGTTTTATCCATATGTATATGATAAGTTTAGAAACTTAGATATTTTGCAAGATGAAGGGGATATTGTAAAGATAAAGGTGCATGTATTTGAAGATGGTTTTATCAAGTGGATGATGAGTCAACCAGTTGAATTGATACATATTATAGAACCAAAAAGTTTACAAGCGAAAATGGTAAAAGAAGCAAATGAATTATTAAAAGCTTATATGGAGGTACAAAAGAATGGCAAAGAAGATTAGATTTTCATTGGAAATGGAGCATGGTGTAGAAGTACGAACATTAGAAGAGTTAAGGAATAATATTGTTTTATTTATCAAATGGCAAGTTGGTTACATGGCTTAGAGATCGATATGAAGATGAAATAGCAGATAAGATTACAGAATTAGATAGTGAAGATAGTGCATTGGCAGAAAAGATATGTGAAATTCTAGGAGTGGAATATAATGAAGAAGTAATTGCTAATTTGGAAAAAATAGAAGAACGAAATAAAAAATTGAGTATTCTTAAGGAATATACTGAAGAACAGCAATTTTTAGATGTGGTAGATCAAGTAGCATTTACCCAAGATGATATATATGATTTGTTAGATGAAGGGGAAACAATAATCTATCTTTGCGGTGAAAAATTTTCTGTTCCACTTAGCAAAAAGGGGATGACTTATATAGGTGTGAATCAACCAACTGTTGTCATTGATTCAAAGAAAATTATTGATTGGGATGAAAAAGACATCAGGTTTGTTGATGTGAAGTTTGATAAGGTATATCAGAAAATAGTGGAAGATGTGAAACAGGATAGCGAGAGAGTAGATAATAGAACTAGTTATGGTTCTTATAAAGAGACCTATCTAAAGTCTATGCTTTCGGAAGATGATAAGGTGATTGCAAATCATTGTTATGAGAAATTAATAAGTGAAATTATTGAATTTAACTTTGATATAGAAGAGAAAAATGTGAAGTTTGTAGCAATTGTAGATTATGTGAATGTTTTTTTCATTGATGTCATGTCATTAAAGAAAATTTTTAGGTATAGGTCAATCATAGATGGGAGTAAAGTCAGGGATACAGAGGAAATTATGACGAATACTGGTTTAGCGATGATTTTTGATTATGAAAAGTTGAATGACTATGGAAAGGAAATTATGAAATATAGTCATTTACATATGGAAGCTAGGAGCCTTAAGGAAGATTTTTGGTTTCGAGTTTATCCTAATATGAATGATTTTAAAAATAAAGAATATAAAATTCAAGCAGCAAAATTGCTAAAAAATCTTTGTAAACAAGAAGAAAATTCTCAAACAGCACATAAGTTTCTTTTATGGACGATATGGAAAATTATGATATAGAAAATCACCATGAATTGTCATTTTCAAAAATAAAATGGTATTATTATGAAATGTTTAGAAAATTATAATAAAATTCATAGTAGTAGGTTGGTTGTAGTTATTTTGTTAGTGAATAGAGAACAAGGAGCAATATATGGAAAATAAAACATTAAAATCAAAATTAGTGAGATACATGGATGCAGGGTTTCCTGTTATCTACATTAACACCTTTGAAGAGGATAAAGTGGATACAATTATAAATGAAATCCATGGTGGTAAGGAAGTTTACGAATGGAATGAAACTAATGGATACATAGATTTTGAAACAAAGACACCGATGATTGAGGATTGTACATTGGAGATGATGCTTGACCAATTTAAAATGCAGGAAATGCTCGATAGAAAGATTATTCTTTTAAAGGACATCAATGTTTATTTAGATGATGCTAGGATTGTTTCTAAGCTGAAAGGTTTGGCTAAAATGATTAGTCAAGGAGCAGATGCGATAGTTATTATTGTTTCAAATATTTTGATTATTCCAAAAGAATTAGAAAAATTTATTACTATCTTAGAAATGGATTATTTAAATAGTGAGGAGATTCAGGAAATTGTCTTAAACTTTATTCAAGATACTAGAGCGGATGTAATAGGGGTTAATTTGGTAGAGGAATTGGCGGTTGCGAAGATGGAATTATGCCTAGTATGGATTATAGCCATTATCAGACAAAGGATTTGGCCATGTCTATTGGGAAAAATGCAGCTGCTATGGGACTGCAAACAGCAGCTGTCACAACAGGGTTACATATAGCAAAGAAAATTTTTGAAGGGGAACAAGTAGATGCGGATGAATTGGTGGAAGTGGCAATTAAGACAGGAGCGGACACTTCGATAAAAGTAGTGACAGCAGGAACTCTTCAAGTTGCTATTAGAAAAGGTATTATCAGTATGATACCAAAAGTCACTCCAGCGGGAGTCATTGCAAATATTGCTTGTGTAGGTATTGAAAATGTAAAAATTTTAGGAAAAATAGCATCTGGAGAATTATCTATCACAAAAGGTTTAGATCATATGGGAAGAACCACAACCTCTATGGTAGGTGGTTTAGTTGGTATGGGAAAGGGAGCTGTTTTAGGAGCAAAATTAACAGCATGGATTCCTGTAATAGGAGCCCCACTAGCTGTAGCAACAGGACTTGTTGGAGGAATGGTTGGCTACTTTGGTGGTTCTAAAATTGGTGAAACAATTTATAACGCAGGAAAGAAAGTAGCTAGTGTAGCAAAGACAGTAGCGAAAACTGCTGTAAATGGATTGAAAGAGGTAGGTAGAGCAGTAGTAAGTGGAGTAACAAATTTTGTAAGTGCTATAGCTAGTTTGTTTGGATTTTGCTGATTCGTCCACTGCTATTTTGAATCAGCTGAAATGTCGAAAGTTCACAAGGATACTTTGTAATTAGCTTATCAAGGGCCACTTACTTACATCTCTCAAACAAGCTGTGCCATATCACTGGAGCAGCCCAGAAGAGAATGAGGTAATAGCGTACTAGTACGATAGGACCTAGTAGGTTTGTGACACAGAACAGTATGATGAGTCCTAGCATAACAACGTTGTGATAACGTTTCGTTAGTATGGCGTAGGCAAAGGCAAAGAGTAGAAGCCACATATAGGCACCGATAGAAAATAAGTATTTCACAAGTAACATATCTTGAAATAAGCCATTTCTAGAAACATTCCAGAAAAAGGATGTAATTGCAGGAATGTTATTATCTGCAAAGAGAGGTGCTTCCACATCACAGGAGAAATAACAAGTTGGTGTAGTATATCGTCCTACTACACCACAATATCCATCGATTAAGGCATTCGGATACCAGGCTTCAAAGGTGTTTTCTATGGTTGCCTCGATATAGATAAGTGGCGCTTTTAGTCCCACTTTAATCCATAATTTCACAAAGTCTACAGCTGAGGCAGAGTTGCTCTTGATTTCTTGTTTTACAGGATCGGCAATTTTACCATCATAGGCATCTATTCCAACTTTATCAATAAAATTATATAATGATTCTAGTTCTTCTGGTTCTAAAAAATCTTCCCCTTTTTCGCTGACGGTTCTTGCTAGTTGTTGTGCAGGAACAGATAACATTTCGGCAGTACTGATGTTATCAGCTGACAAGATTTGAATGAGTGCCACATTTATCATAAAAACAGCAAGAATGATGCCAATAAACGCAGAACATATTTTGATGGATTTTTTCCTGAATATGATTATAATAAACGGGATTGCGGCCATATATGCATATATCATGTTATTGCGTAGAAGTCCTGCAAGTATGCCAGTTATAATAAAACCAATCATATCTGACCCTATAGTTTCTGTATTCTCGTTGCCAATTGCTATAGATTTTTTTAGATAAATTAAATTACAGACAAAGAAGGCTGTAAATAAACTATCCTTTGTGGTACAAAGTAAAAACATAATATTAGTTGGTAGGAGTCCGTAAAAAGCAGTAGAGATGATAACAGATTTTGTAGACATACCCATTTCATATAAATTTTTTAATACCCATATAAAACAACTTGTAATAATTAACATTTGCAAGAAACAATAACAGAAGCCACCAAAGTTATAAGAACCAGATGCTTCGCCTATGGTAGTGATGATTTTACCCATAAAAAGAGTGTGGAGTAAAGGGTGATGGGCTGTGTAGACTCCAGTTTGTACTTGATTTATTTGTTCATTAAAATCATAACATGCAAAGCCTGGATAGACGCCATACAATACAATTAATCCTACTATATTGAGAAAACTATAGAGGAGTATCCAATGTATTTTTTTCAGCTGATAGGATTTTATAGATACAGGGGTGCCGTTTGTCCTGTTTAATAATAATTTGAATAATGAATATATGATAATAAAGAATAATATAGAAGAAGTAATAATTTTTACGTATGTTTCAGAGTTATAAAAAAGAATGTGATTGTAGGTATTAATATCTTCACCTAGTACATGAGCAAAAGTGTATATGATTGCTAATAGAGCAGAGAGAAAAATTTGTTTTCGATTGGTGTTTTTATTTTTTGTGTTTATCATAAGTGTGTAATCCTTTTTCTTGTGTATTGTAATTCAAGGGTGAAAATAAATTTTCACTTTCGGCGTTTGTGATTTCACCCTTGCAAGCAAGTGAAATCACTGGATTTAAATATAAAAATAGTATAACAAATAATAGTGTTATATTTCAATATAAATAGATTTATATTTTTAAAAATAAGGGTATTGATGTTACATTTCACGTATGAACTTGTAACTTTATGTGGATTTCATGAATTGTAAATAGTATAATGAGTAAGAAGTTTTTGAAAATAAGGATTTTTAAATAAGGATGAAAATAAATTTTCATCCTCAGCGTCAGTGATTTCACCTTTGCAAGCAAGTGAAATCACTGGACTTAAATATATGTGTAGATAGTAAACGCGAAGGAGAATCGACAATGACAGTAGCTGAAAGATTTTTAAATTATGTAGCAATTCATACAAAGAGTGATGATGATAGTACAACTGTTCCAACAACAGGGAGACAATTTGATTTAGCAAATCAATTGGTGGAGGAATTACGAGAATTAGGAGTAGAAAATGCTGTAGTGGACGAGAAGTGTTATGTATACGCATCTATTCCAGCAGCAGAAGGATTAGAGGAGCAAACCGCCATCGGTTTTATCGCGCATATGGATACGGCACCTGATTACTCGGGTGATAAGGTAATGCCTCAAATCATTGAGCATTATGATGGAATGGATGTAAAATTAGGTGATTCGGGAAGAGTATTGAGTAGTCAGAAATTTCCTCATTTAAAGAGATGTGTTGGGAGAACATTGATTACTACAGATGGGACTACCTTGTTAGGGGCAGACGATAAGGCTGGTATTGCAGAGATTATGGCTTTGGTAGAAGGTATTATGACAGAAGAAATTCCTCATGGAAAAATTTGCATTGGATTCACACCAGATGAAGAAGTGGGACGAGGTGCAAATCATTTTGATGTAGAGAAGTTTGGTGCAGAACTTGCTTATACTTGTGATGGTGACGAAGAAGGATATGTGGAATTTGATAATTTTAATGCTTCCAGTGCAACAGTAGAAGTAAAAGGATTTAATGTACACCCTGGAACAGCGAAAAATACTATGGTGAATGCACTTTTAGTAGCTATGGAATTTAATCAGATGTTGCCATCAGCACAGACACCTAGAGATACAAAGGGATACGAAGGATTTTATCATCTTTGTGAAATGTCGGGTGAAATTGCAAGTGCTACAATGGAGTATATTGTTCGTGATCATAGTGCTACAGCTTTTCAAGTGAAATTAGATACGATGAAACATATAGAAGATATTTTAAATCAAAAATATGGTGAAGGTACAGTTACCCTTACAATAGAAGAGCAATACCGCAATATGCGTGAAAAAATCGAACCACATATGCATTTGATTGAGGTTGCAAAAGAAGCCATTACAATGGCTGGAATTACACCTAAAGAACAAGCCATTCGTGGTGGTACTGATGGCGCAAGACTATCATTTATGGGATTGCCTTGTCCAAATCTGGGAACTGGTGGTCATGCATTCCACGGTCCATATGAACACATCACAGTAGAAGGCATGGAAAAAGCAGTGGAAATTTTAAAAAATATAGTTTTACTATATGGAAAGAAAGAAAACTAAGACAGGTGGCAGTGTTTTGTTTTCTTATGCGAAAGGTAAGGGAGATAGTAAACAAGCGAAAGACACATTTGGTACAACATGTACCATGTTATTGATTTTTGGTGTTTTATTATTGCTCGGGTTACAATGTTACAAAGAACTTTTAGTTTTACTTGGTGCTAGTGGAGAAGTATATATAGAAGCCGAAAAATACAGTAAAATTATTGTGCGAGGGTGTATTATACAGATTATCGGAACAGGAATTTTACCTATTTTAAGGAATATGGGAATGGCACTGGCGGGTATGTGTTGTATGATTACTGGTTTGGTAGTCAATATTAGTGTGAATTATTATTTAATGATGGTAGTTGGCTTAGGTATCCAAGGAGCAGCCTATGGTACTGTCATTGCCCAAAGTATTGTCATTATCATTGGTCTCATGTTGTTGTGGAGGAAAGGTGATTATAAGATTTGTTTTGGAAAAAATATAAAAATAGCATCTCATATTTTACAGTCGGGAGTGACACCCTTTGGTATCTATTTGGCACCTTCTATTACATTGATTTTTACTAATTGGCAATGTATCGCTTATGGTGGAGATGCTGTGGTTGCCTGTTATGCCGTGATTTCATATATTGCATTTCCTGTTATGGCAATGTTATCAGGAGTGGGAGATGGAACCCAACCTTTAATTAGCTTTTACTATGGAGCGGGTCGATTGGATGAAGTGGCACAGGTGAAAAAAATCTCTTACATACTGATTACAGTAATCGGTGGAATTTCTACTATACTTACTGTGATCTTATCTGCTAAAGTTGGTATCTGGTTTGGTCTTTCTTTAGATGCAATTAGTTTTCTAATGGTAGGTTTAAGTATTACAGCTATTTCATTTCTCATAGCAGGGTATTCAAAATTTAATATTTCATTTTTAAATGCTACTATGAGGGCTAAGCAAGCAGTTTCATTGACGTATTTAGAAAGTCTCTTTGTAAATCCGGTCTTGTTGTTTTTGTTGCCATTGGTTATGAATGTAATTGGTATTTGGATTGCGACTATTGTAACAGCAATTATTATGTTGGGTATTTATATGTTGATTACCAGGAAAAGTAGATTTACAAGTTAGATTTTTTTGATTTATAATAAATGGTTTATTGTTGAAAAACTGGGTGTAGCAGATGATTTTTCGTATAGAATATATAGTGTTGGTAATTCTAATGAGTATACTATGGTGAAAATAAAATTTTCCCCACGGCAATTTGTCTCTTTCGAGCCAAAGTTGCTAGGCTGAGAGAAAGTGATGATTATTAGTATAAGTATGACTAGAGTGCAATAGTTATCAGTAAAATATATGAAATGGAGAAATGCTATGAAACCGAGAGAGTTAGACAAATCAATTAGAACAACGCCAAAAGGAGTTTATGAAGGTGGAGTCATTACCGAAGAGAAGAAACAGAAAACAGCGACAATGGAAGAAATGATTCGAGATGCACAAGACAACGGGTATGTAGTGCCAAAAAGAAAAAAATCAAAATGATTTTCAGTTGAAAGTAATGGTTTCGTTTATGGAATCATTACTTTTTCGGTATGAGTGATTTGCTTAAAATAATTTAGTTGACTAAAGTGATGTGAAGTTGTAGAATATGACTTGTGTAACAATAAAATTTTTCACATAAATTAATTATGTGAAAAAACAAGGAGGAATGGAAAGTGTCTAGAGTGTATAATTTTTCGGCAGGTCCAGCTGTATTGCCTGAAGAAGTATTAAGAGAAGCAGCAGAAGAAATGTTAGATTATAAGGGAACTGGAATGTCGGTTATGGAGATGAGCCATCGCTCCAAGGCTTTTGAAGAAATTATTCAAGGTGCTGAAAGTGACTTAAGAGAATTAATGGAAATACCAGATAATTATAAAGTATTATTTTTACAAGGTGGAGCAAGTCAACAATTTGCCATGATTCCTATGAATTTAATGAAGAATAAGGTGGCTGATTTCATTGTTACAGGACAATGGGCGAAGAAAGCATATCAAGAAGCATCTATTTATGGAACAGCTAATAAAATTGCTAGCTCGGAAGATGAAACTTTTTCTGACATACCAGATTGTTCGGATTTACCTATTTCTGAAGATGCTGACTACGTATATATCTGTGAAAACAATACAATTTATGGAACAAAATATAAAACGTTACCTAATACAAAAGGGAAAATTCTTGTATCGGATGTATCATCTTGTTTCTTATCGGAACCAGTAGATGTATCAAAATACGGCATTATCTATGGTGGGGTACAAAAGAATATTGGTCCAGCAGGAATGGTTATCGTTATAATTAGAGAGGATTTAATTACGGAAGATACCTTGGCAGGAACACCTACTATGTTAAAATATAAAACTCATGCAGACAATGATTCCTTATATAATACGCCTCCAGCATATGGTATCTATGTATGTGGTAAAGTGTTCAAATGGTTAAAAGCTATGGGTGGTCTTTCTGTTATGAAAGAAAGAAATGAAGCAAAAGCTAAAATTTTATACGACTATTTAGATGAAAGTAATATGTTTAAAGGTACGGTACGATTAGAGGATCGTTCTCTTATGAATGTGCCATTTGTAACGGGCAATGCTGATTTAGATGCTAAATTTGTAAAAGAAGCAAAGGCAGCAGGATTCGAAAATTTAAAAGGTCATAGAAGTGTAGGCGGTATGCGCGCCAGTATCTATAATGCTATGCCACAAGCTGGCGTAGAAGCATTAGTTGCATTTATGAAAAAGTTTGAGGAAGAAAATTGTTAAAAATAATATAAATTAGATGAATCATATATAACTTATGTTTATATAGGAATAAGGATTATAGGTCACGCGTGATCTGTAACGAATAACAGTGATAAAGATTTGTTTTATGGAGGGTAGAAGTTATGTTTCAATATAAATGTCTTAATCCAATTGCAAAAGTAGGATTAGATGGATTTGGAAAAGAGTATACACAAACTGATGCAATAGAGGAAGCAGATGGATTGTTAGTTCGTAGTGCAGTCATGCACGAAATGGACTTACCTAATAATGTGGTAGCAATAGCTAGAGCAGGTGCAGGTGTAAATAATATTCCGTTGGAAAAATATGCAGAGCAAGGTGTTGTAGTTTTTAATACACCAGGGGCAAACGCTAATGGTGTGAAAGAATTAGTACTAGCAGGGATGTTATTAGCTGCAAGAGATATTGTGGGTGGTGTGAATTGGGTAGCCGACAATGCTGACGATGAAAATATTGCAAAAGCTGCAGAAAAAGAAAAGAAAAATTTTGCAGGAAATGAATTGCAAGGTAAAAAGCTAGGTGTCATTGGATTGGGCGCTATAGGCGTTAGAGTGGCCAATACAGCTAGACATTTAGGGATGGAAGTATATGGATATGACCCATTCGTATCAGTCAATGCGGCATGGAATTTAAGCAGAGCTATCAATCATGCAATGAATGTGGATGAAATTTATGAAAAATGTGATTACATAACGATTCATGTTCCTTTATTACCAGATACAAAAGGTATGTTAAATAAAGAAGCTATTGAAAAAATGAAAGATGGTGTTGTTTTGTTAAACTTTGCCAGAGATTTATTGGCTAATGAAGTTGATATTATCGAAGGATTAGAAAGTGGTAAAATTAAACGATATGTAACAGATTTTCCAAACACCACAACAGCAGGCGTAAATGGATGTATCGTTATTCCACATTTAGGTGCTTCCACAGAAGAATCAGAAGATAATTGTGCAGTAATGGCAGTTGATGAATTAAAGAATTATTTAGAAAATGGTAATATTACCAATAGTGTGAACTATCCTAATTGTGATATGGGTATCTGTCAACAAGTGGGAAGAGTTGGGATTTTCCATAAGAATATTACTAAGATGATTTCAAAATTTTCTACTGTTTTTGGTGATTATGGATTTAATATTACCGATATGGTGAATAAATCAAAAGGGGAATATGCTTATACCATGCTTGATTTAGAATCACAGGTGACTGAAGAAATCGTAAAAGAATTAGAAGAGATTACAGGCGTATTACGTGTCAGAGTAATTAAATAAAAAATACAAAAGAAAACCATAGGCGATAAAAAGCTTATGGTTTTTGTGAAAGCTATCTTAAATTTTCTTGATTTGCAGCTTTGAAAATATCACCGAATTCAGCATTGATCTTGTTAGAGTTTTCAAGGGAAAATTCAGTTGCTAAATCCATATATTTGATAAATACATCTTCTAATGGCATTTTGTGAACCATAGCAAGTTCTTGTAAAACTGGACGTAATTTTTGTAATTGTTCAGAAATACGTACTTTTCTAGGGTCAATATCTGGCATTACCTTTTCAGCATATTCATTGATTTGGTTGAGAAATTCTCTATCTTCTTGTGTCATGTATTGATACCTCGTGGTTACAGTTTCACTATGAACTGTAATTTTCTTTCATTTTATATTTTTATAACACTAATATAACACTTGCTTATTCACTTGTCAAAATGTAGAATAGAGATAAGAAAAAGATGGTTAAAGTTTAAAGATGCTGAGAGTATGTTTTTGAGGAAGGGAAGGTAATTATTATGAGAAACAAACTTTACAAACTAATGAACTGGCCAGCAATTGAGGCTATTATTTACTCTGAAGAAGAAAAACCACACAATATTTTAGGGCCTCATGTTTTTGGTAGCAACTGCTTGATTCAAACATTTCAGCCAGAAGCAAAATCTGTTACACTACGTTTTTGGAAAAAGGAAAAAGAAGCAGAAGAAGAAATGATTATGATGGAAGAAGGTTTTTTTGCTATTTTAATTTCTAAGCGTAAATTTGATAAGTACGAATTTGTAGTAGCTTATGAAGAAGAAATGAAGGTGGTGCAAGATCCATATCAGTTTAAACCGATAATCACACAGAAAGATGTCGATAAATTTGAAGCAGGTATTCATTACAATATATATGATAAATTAGGCGCACATGTAATGGAGCTGAACGGAATGAAAGGTGTTCACTTTGCAGTATGGGCACCAAATGCTATACGTGTCAGTGTTGTAGGTGATTTTAATCAATGGGATGGTAGAATTCATCAAATGTCTCGCTTGTGGGAATCAGGAATTTTTGAGATTTTTATTCCGGGAGAGTATGTTGGAAGTAATTACAAATTCGAACTGAAATTAAAAAACGGTTTGACTTATTTAAAAGCCGATCCATATGCTTTTGGGCAACAATTAAGACCAGATACTGCTTCTGTAGTATGTGATATAGCTACATTTGCATGGGGTGATACTTCGTGGTTACAGGAACGGAGTAAAGTAAAATGGAATAAACAACCAATTAGTGTGTATGAAATGTACTTAGGTTCTTTTAGAAGAAAAGAAGATGGTAGCTATTATACCTATCAGGAACTAGCACCATTGGTAGTTTCTTATGTGAAAGAAATGGGGTATACTCATGTTGAGTTAATGCCAGTTATGGAACATCCTTTTGATGCTTCTTGGGGATATCAAGTCATTGGATATTATGCACCTACTGCAAGATATGGTTCACCAGAAGAGTTTATGTTTTTTGTTGACGAATTGCATAATGCAAGCATCGGCATTATTTTAGATTGGGTACCAGCTCATTTTCCAAAAGATGACCACGGTCTTGCAAATTTTGATGGCACTTGTCTATATGAACATAAAGATCCAAGACAGGGACAACATCCTCACTGGGGGACTCTAATCTATAATTATGGACGACCACAAGTAAGCAATTATCTACTTGCTAATGCATTGTATTGGGTAGAAAAGTATCATATTGATGGTATTCGTGTGGATGCAGTGGCATCTATGCTTTACTTAGATTATGGAAAAAATGATGGAGAATGGGTTGCAAATATTTACGGCGGCAATGAAAATTTAGAAGCAATTGAATTCTTCAAACATTTGAATAGCATTCTTCATAAAAGAAATAAAGGCGTTTTATCTATTGCAGAAGAATCTACTGCATGGCCTATGATTACTGGTTCTTTAAATGAGAATGGTTTGGGCTTTGATTATAAATGGAATATGGGATGGATGAACGATAATCTAGAATACATGAAATATGATCCATATTTTAGATCACATCACCATGGAGAATTAACTTTTTCCATGATTTATGCCTATAGTGAAAAATTTATGTTAGCGTTATCTCATGATGAGGTAGTACATGGAAAAGCCACACTGCTTGGTAAAATGCCAGGAAATGATGCAGAGAAATTTGCTAATTTAAAATTATTATATACCTATATGTTTACGCATCCAGGTAAAAAATTACTATTTATGGGACAGGATATAGGAGAATATGATGAGTGGAATGAAATGCGTAGTGTGCAATGGGAATTAGCGGAATATGAACTTCATCAAGGAATCAATCAGTTGGTGAAAAAGTTGAATATACACTATCAAAAATTACCAGCACTTTACGAATTAGATGAAACAGCAGATGGTTTTGAATGGATTAATTGTATTAATCATGATGAATGCACCTTAAGTTTTCTTAGAAAATCTGCATCAAAAGACGAAACATTGCTTATGGTATTTAATTTTGCTAACATGGAGAGAGATAATTATAAAGTAGGAGTACCTTTTGCAGGTAAATATAAAGAAATTCTTGCCACAGACGGAAAAGAATTTGGTGGCTCAGGAATTAAAAATATACGTGTAAAACATAGCGTAGAGGAAGAACATGATGGACGCAAAGAATCTATTAAAATAAAATTAGCGCCATTAAGTGCTACTATATTCTCATATACTCCATTTACACCAGAAGAATTAAAGAAAATCGCTGAAAAGAAACAAGCTACGAAAAAGAAAGTGACAACAAAAGCGAAAAAAGTTTCATTAAAAGACCAGTTGGAAGAAAAAATAAATGAGGCGGATGCAAAAATTTCGCAAGGTAGTGAAAAGAAAACCTTGTCAGAAAAGAAAATAGCACTAGAAAAGAAAACAGCACCAGAAAAGAAAACAGCACCCAAAAAGAAAACAGCACCAGAAAAGAAAACAGCATCAAAAAAGAAGGCCGTCTCAGAGAAGAAGATAGTTGAAAAAAAGTAGTATTAGAAAAGTTAGCATTGAAAGGAAAAGTTAGATGATATACAGTAAAGCACCAATCATCACAACAGTATTAGATGAGACCATGGAAGTAGTAGATATCAATGTAATTAGTCAATTTTTAAGCGATTTGCCAGAATTGGCATTCCAATTAGGGACCAGAGTTGTTTTAGCAGTGATTGCATTTATAATAGGCGTACAATTGATAAAATTTGTTCGTAAATTGTTAAAAAAGTCACTAGAAAGAAGTACAGTAGATACTGGGGTAATCCAGTTCCTAGATTCTCTAGTAAAGGCTTTATTATATTTAGTGCTAATCTTTATGATAGGGACTAGTTTTGGATTAGATGCGGCAAGTGTCATAGCAATTTTAGGTTCTGCTGGTGTTGCCATCGGTCTTGCCATTCAAGGTAGCCTTTCAAATTTTGCAGGTGGAGTATTGATTTTATTACAAAAACCATTTGTAGTGGGAGATTATATTAAAGAAAGTGGCCATGGACATGAAGGAACAGTCACAGAAATTCAATTATTTTTTACGAAATTAACCACTGTGAATAATGAAATCATCGTATTACCTAATGGAAATTTAGCTAATTGCAGCTTGATGAATGTAACAGAAATGCCAAATCGTAGATGTGATTTAAAGGTAGGAATTGCTTATAATCAAGATATTCGTACTGCGAAAGCTGTGTTAGAAGGTGTTTTAATGAAGGATGAATTTGTCATCAAAGATAAAGAAATGATTGTCTTTGTAGATGAATTAGGAGACAGTGCAGTTGTTCTAGGTATCCGTTGTTGGTTTGCAAAAGCAGATTTTTGGCCAGGTAAGTGGCGTTTAAATGAGGCAGTAAAATATGCCTTAGATGATGCTAATATTTCCATTCCATTTCCACAGATGGATGTACATATTAGTCAGGAATCTTAGATGTAAAGTTCCAGACTGAGAGAAAGTGGAAGATAAAAGAAGCGACTTTATAACCGTTAAATCTAAAAAGCTAACGGTTATAAGGTCGGTTTTTTTTGTGAAAATTTCATTGACAGATATCTATGATAACACAAATTCTAAAATATCATGCCATACTTGATCTTTAGAACGATCTAAAATAATTTCATGTCTTACATTGGGATATAGCGT
The DNA here is from genome assembly GCA_044425705.1 of Eubacteriales bacterium. Lineage (GTDB taxonomy): Bacteria > Bacillota > Clostridia > Lachnospirales > Lachnospiraceae > JAWXVD01. The sequence goes on from JAWXVD010000006.1 coordinate 64,118, forward strand.
TAAAGTACTTTTTGTACATCCAGCTTTTTGATAATTTGCGAAT
>JAWXVD010000232.1:0-3591 GCA_044425705.1 Eubacteriales bacterium
TAAAAGTAGCTGTGTAACTCTAAAGAGTAGCAGTAAAGGTGTCATGGACGCACCCGAAAACTATGTGGCATTTCTGCCACTCATTCGATGCTCTGGTAATTCAATTACCGAGTAGTTCACAACCATATTGGATCAATACAGCTAGTAATAGAATGATAAAATCCCTTATCATAAAATATAAAAAGGAACCTGAATTTGTAGATGATTTTGAAAGATTATTGACGGAAGGGACGTCTTATGTGAGATATGATATGACTACGTCATATGTCGAAGAAGCTACGGTAGCTACATTGTGGTCGCTTTTATTGAATGCAGGATACATCACATTGAGTAATTGGGAATGTATTTCTGTTAGGGGAGGAAATGTTAAAATACCTAATCAGGAAGTAAAAGAAGCATTTCGGCAAGTGATTCCAAGTTATACTGGATTACAGGGTGAAGTAGTACTGCTTGGTGTGGCACACAACAAAAAGAAATGTTATATTGCAGACAGGGAAATAAAGACCTTTTAGAAAAGATTCTAAAGGGTCTCTTTGTTGCAAATTCCACAAAGAATGCCGCCAGAATATAAAAATTCTCCAAAATCAGGTGACATTATGATTTTTATGGTATATTATCAAGAGTAGATATATAGTAGTGCTTTGTGATGGAAACAAAAGCGTGTATGCAATTATGGTATTTCAGTAAAAATTTGCAAGTGATTGCTGATTTTACTATACCGATTAATAGGAGAAGATATGTTTTATTTAGGAGAAAAGCAAGAATTACAAATTGAAAAAAAAGTGGAATTTGGAGTATATTTAATTGATCCAGAATCTCATAATAAAGAAGAGAAGGTGTTATTGCCAATTAAGCAAGTGCCTGAAGGGGCGGAAATTGGACAGAAAATAGAAGTTTTTATTTACAAAGATTCTAAGGATAGAATTATTGCAACAACAAAAGAACCATTGTTGCATATGGATGAAGTGAAGTTGTTGAAGGTTGCACAGGTGAGTAAGTTAGGAGCATTTCTTGAATGGGGATTAGAAAAAGATTTGTTTTTGCCATTTAAAGAACAGACGAAACGTGTAGAGCCAGGGGAAGAATGCCTTGTTGCGTTATATATTGACAAAAGCAGCCGTCTTTGTGCTACCATGAAAGTTTATCATTATTTAGAGTGGGAAAATCCTTACAAAAAAGGAGATAAAGTAGAAGGTATTATATATGAAATCAGTGAGGAATTTGGTGCGTTCGTAGCAGTAGATTATAAATATTCTGGTTTGATTGCAAAAAAAGAGTTTTATGGTGATGTAAAAGTAGGTGACCGTATTACGGCTAGAGTAGTTGCGGTAAAAGAAGACGGTAGATTAGATTTGAGCATTCGTGAAAAAGCTTATGTGCAAATGGGGATTGATGCAGAGCGTGTGATACAGGTGATTGAAAGCTTTGATGGCGTATTACCATTTAATGATAAGGCTAATCCAGAAGTCATTCGCAGAGAGATGAATATGAGTAAGAATGAATTCAAGCGTGCAGTGGGTAACTTATTAAAAGCAGGAAGAATCGAGCTTACAGAGACTGTGATTAGATTAAAATAGGTCGAAGGGCTGCCTATCGTAGTTGTGATTTCAACTTTGCAAACTTGTGAAATTATCTCGCACAAATATAGGGTATAACATGTATGTTTGTGTCTTGGCATTTGCAGCACCTTTGAAAAAGAAAGTAACGAAAGAAATGGAGTAATAGACTTGGGAAATAAAAAAGTAAACTGGATGTTTTTGTCCATTATATTGTTGCATTGTATTGTTGTTGTGGCGTTGATATTTTTGGGGAATAGCATTACATTTGATATTATTATTAATTTAATTATAAGTGAATTGTTGCTGATTTTGCCTGCAATTATATTTTTTATAGGAGATAAAGGCAAACAGAAATTAAGTGTACCAGTATCTGAGAATATAGGTTGGGAAGAGACTGATAATACAAGGGTTGAGGATAGCTGTAAAATTTCATTCTTGCAAGAAAATGAAATCTCTATTTCAGAGAGAAAAAGTACATGGGCACAGGAATTGGGATTTACAAAAATAAAAACGGGAACATTTTTTATGAGTATCGTATTTACCTTTTTGATTATGCCTATGACAACGGTGATTAATGCCATTAGCATGCTTTTCGTAGAGAATACAGTCATCTTAATGAGTGAAGAAATGTTAGAAGTGCCGTTTATATTGATGTTTTCTTTAATTGCACTTTATGGTCCTTTTTGCGAAGAATTTGTATTTAGAGGAGTTGTGTATAAGGGGTACCAGAAAGAAGGGAGTACCATTGGAGCCATTTTGTTATCGGGTTTATTGTTTGGACTTGTTCATATGAACTTTAATCAAGCAGGTTATGCATTCTTTATAGGAATAGCTTTGGCTTTCTTGGTGGAATTGTCAGGAAGTATTTGGCCAGCTGTCATCTGTCATGTTATATTTAATGCGCAATCTGTAACGTTATTGTATGTGTATGATAGATTTTTCCCAGAGTTGATGGAGGCTGAAGCTGCGGCAGTGACTGTGGATGGCTTGCTTATGACGATAAGTGTATATGGAGTTGTTGCGGCAATTAGTACAGCCATAGCAATATGTGTTGGTGTATGGATTGGAAAAAATGAGGGAAGAAGCATTTCACTACAATGGAATTGGCGGGAAGAAAAGAAGAGGTTTACCGTGCCTTTATTCATTGCCATTGGTATTTCGTTAATCTATATGATTCTTTGGTAAAAATTGTGAAGGTTGTCTATACAGTAAAAGGCGATTTCTTGTAAAATAAACATGAAAGTGCATAAAAAATTAAGAATAAGACTAGCTTTTTTTGTAATTTTACATTAATATTATATGTGGGTATAGTTTTAAATTAGTTAGAGGGTAAAATATATTGTATTATTTATACAAAGGACAGCAAAAGGAGAAGGGGATATGATTTCAAATCAAGTATTGCAGAACACAATTGATGGGCTAAAAGTGATTGCTAGGGTGGAATTATGTGTTGTAGATGCAGAGGGAAAAGCGATTGCCAGTACGAATGCAGAATTAGAAAGTTATAATTGTTCTATGGCTAGCTTAGAATTTGCAAAATCACCTGCAGACAGTCAAGAGGTACAAGGATTCCAATATTTTAAAATTTTCGATGAACAACAATTAGAGTATATTTTAGTTGCCAGTGGTGCTGGTGAAGATGTATACATGGTTGGGAAAATGGTTGCTTTTCAAATTCAAAACTTATTAGTTGCTTATAAAGAAAGATTTGATAAAGATAATTTCATTAAAAACTTATTGTTAGATAATTTGTTATTGGTGGATATTTATAGTCGTGCTAAAAAATTACACTTACAACAAGATGTGAATCGTGTTACCATGATTATTGAAAGCAAAGCAGGAAAGGACAACAAAGTTCTTGAATTAATGCGTGCTAATTTTGGTAGCAACAATAAAGATTTCATTACGGCGGTAGATGAAAATAATGTGATTGTAGTAAAAGAATTAGCTTATAACGATAATAATAGTGATATAGAAAATTACGCACTTCACTTCCAAGATTTTTTGGTAAAAGAAGGAGTATTGGATGTTA
>JAWXVD010000233.1:0-3585 GCA_044425705.1 Eubacteriales bacterium
TCACTATCTTCAACACCATCTGCATTTACCATATATTTTAGCAATTCATCCTGTTCTCTCGTTTCACATTTCCCTTTTAAATCCACATAATATTCATGGATTCCATTGGTCGCTTCTTCCATTGCAGTACGAAGAATTCTCACCACACAGTCGATCCCTACTCTGATACCTAATTGATTTAGTCCAAATGGTGTATTGCTGATATAAATCCCATATACATCAGGCAAATCTTCATATTCTTTTCCGGTTTCCTAAATTTTCCATATCCACCGAAGCAGTGTTATAACGTATTCTTTGCATATGACTTTCATCATTTCTTGGATGCATTTCTATATGTATGACGGTTTTCCTTTCTGCCATAGCCCAGATATCTAGTATTACTGAATGGGTTGCTAGTTGTCTGATGGAGTACTGGGATTTAACTTCTTCTATTATAAAATTTATTCCCGTAACAATCTTCAATACTTCTTCACATGCTTTTTTATCCTCTAGCACCTTACTAAAAAAGATATCGCTTGTCATTTGAAATTTTTTTATTTTATTATTTTGCTCTTCTGTCAAACGTTCCTCCTTGATTTAGGATGCACGAACAAAAGAATTGCTTTATTTCACAAAATCGTTACCACTTACATCTAGTTGTAACTACTATAAAATCTTTTCCTATTCATGCCACCTATTATTTGAATTTTAATTGTAAGCACGAATTGTTCAGATTTGATTTTTAGATTTGATATCATTTGTTACTAGATGTGTATATGATATTGAACGTTCTGCTTATTTTGATAGTATTATACGTTATTTTTAATTTTTTGAATTTCTTCTACTAACTGGTTTATATTAAGTCTTGTGATTGCACTTACTTACTAGGGTGAAATCACTGACGCTGAGAGTAAAGATTTATTTTCACCCTTTCATCCACTGCCCGTTTCTTCTTTTCTGAACAACTTCCATTACATCTTCTATCGTACACCGTTCTCCACATTCTTTTATCACTTGGTATAAGTCGTATATTTTTTCAACTTCACATTCTAGCTCATCTGCAATCATTTCTAAAGGCTTGCCTTTATGAACCTTCTTCATTATAAGTGAAATCATTTTTTTGATTTCTCCTTCGATTATCCCATCGATTTTTCCCTCTTTTCTTTCTTGTTCTAAAATTTCACACATAATCTCTTTACCTCCTTGATTTTCCTTTAAGAATCTAACTCTTTTCACTAAATTTGGAAATGCATCACTATCTTCAACACCATCTGCATTTACCATATATTTTAGCAATTCATTCTGTTCTCTAGTTTCGCATTTCCCTTTTAAATCCACATAATATTCATGGATTCCATTGCCTGCTTCTTCCATAGCAGTATGGAGAATTCTTACCACATGATCAATTCCTACTCTGATACCTAATTGATTTAATCCAAATGGTTTATTACTAATATAAATCCCATATACATCTGGCAAGGCTTCATATTCTTTGCCAGTTTCTAAATTTTCCATATCCACCGAAGCAGTGTTATAACGTATCCTTTGCATATGGCTTTCATCATTCCTTGGGTGCATTTCTATATGTATTACTGTTTTCTTTTCTGCCATAGCCCAGATATCTAGTATTACCGAATGAGTTACAAATTGTCTGATAGAGTACTGGGATTTGACTTCTTCTATCTCGAAAATTTTTCCTGTAATGATTCTCAATACTTCTTCACATGCTTTTTTATCTTCTAGTACTTTACTGAAAAATATATCACTTATCATTTGAAATCTCAGTATTTTATTATTTTGCTCTTCTGTCAAATATTCCTCCTTGATTTAGGGATGCACGAACAGAAGAGTTATTTTATTTCACAAGATTGTTACCATTTACACCTAGTTGTAACTACTATAAAATCTTTTCCTATTCGTGCCACCTTTGATTTGTATTTTTAATTGTAAGCACGAATTGTTCAGATTTGATTTTTAGATTTGATATCGTTTGTTACTAGATGTGTATATGATATTGAACGTTCTGCTTATTTTGATAGTGTTATAAGTTATTTTTAATTTTTCGAATTTCTTCCTCTGTAGCCTCTGTTATAGATACAATCATATTCTCTGTAAATTCATGCATTAACATATTAATTATCACGGAATGTTTTTCTTCGATTTTTCCTTCGATTATCCCCTCTTCTCTTTCCTGTTCTAAAATTTCACACATAATCTCTTTACCTCCTTGATTTTCCTAAATATATTTCTTTGCCTCACTTTCTGTCATCTGCATCTGACTCATTAATTGTTTTATAATTTCATCTGCTCCCGCATTCATAGATTTCAATGTTTCTATGATTCCTTTGATTTGTCCTTCAATTTTTCCCGCAAGTTCTCCTTCTTTTCTTTCCTGTTCTAAAATTTCACACATAATCTCTTTACCTCCTTGATTTTCCTTTAAGAATCGAACTCTTTTCACTAAATTTGGAAATGCATCACTATCTTCAACACCATCTGCATTTACCATATATTTTAGCAATTCATCCTGTTCTCTCGTTTCACATTTCCCTTTTAAATCCACATAATATTCATGAATTCCATTGCCTGCTTCTTCCATTGCAGTACGGAGAATTCTCACTACACAGTCGATCCCTACTCTGATACCTAATTGATTTAGTCCAAATGGTGTATTACTGATATAAATCCCATACACATCTGGCAAGGCTTCATATTCTTTGCCAGTTTCTAAATTTTCCATATCCACCGAGGCAGTGTTATAACGTATCCTTTGCATATGGCTTTCATCATTCCTTGGGTGCATTTCTATATGTATGATGGTTTTCTTTTCTGCCATAGCCCAGATATCTAGTATTACCGAATGGGTTGCTAGTTGTCTGATAGTGTATTGGGATTTTATTTCTTTTATTCTAAAATTTATTCCTGTAATAATTCTCAATACTTCTTCACATGCTTTTTTATCCTCTAGTACCTTACTGAAAAAGATATCACTTATCATTTGAAATTTTTTTATTTTATTATTTTGTTCTTCTGTCAAACGTTCCTCCTTGATTTAGGGATACACAAACAGAAGAGTTATTTTATTTCACAAGATCGTTACCACTTACATCTAGTTGTAACTAAAATAAAATCTTTTCCTATTCGTGCCACCTTTGATTTGTATTTTTGATTGTAAGCACGAATTGTTCAGATTTGATTTTTAGATTTGATATCATTTGTTACTAGATGTGTATATGATATTGAACGTTCTGCTTATTTTGATAGTATTATAAGTTATTTTTAATTTTTCGAATTTCTTCCACTGTAGCCTCTGTTATTGATACAATCATATCCTCTGTAAATTCATGCATTAACATATTGATTATCACAGAATGTCTTTCTTTGATTTTTCCTTCTATTATCCCTTCGATTATCCCTTCTTCTCTTTCCTGTTCTAAAATTTCACACATAATCTCTTTACCTCCTTGATTTTCCTTTAAGAATCGAACTCTTTTCACTAAATTTGGAAATGCATCACTATCTTCAACACCATCTGCATTTACCATATATTTTAGCAATTCATCCTGTTCTCTCGTTTCACATTTCCCTTTTAAATCCACATAATAT
>JAWXVD010000055.1:0-19987 GCA_044425705.1 Eubacteriales bacterium
CTACTTTATATCCTCCAATTTTAAACCCATTTACATATTGTTTCACAAAATCTTTATTCTCTGTCATAATTTCATCAGTATCATCAGCCATCATCACATAAGAAACAACATCTAATTTCAATTGCTTCATCATAGACATGGCTGTCATCATCTTCACAGTGTCTTTTCCTGCCGCTCCATCTTGCACAGTAGTCACACCATTGCTCAAATACATTTCTTGTGCTTGTGTCATGGCTGTCATCAAATCAAATTTAATTCTTGCACCAAGCACTGCATAGGCTGCCATCATGCCGCCTTCTTCTAAATAACCATTTGGTTCCATGGTACCTTCTACTCTTCCAATCACTCCACCTTGCGGATTTGGTGTATCTTCAGTCACGTTAATTAATGATAATAAAGCATCATTTGCACACCCCATATGTCCTGATGTGTGTAACACAAAAATCGGTACTTCTTCTGATACTTGATTCAAAAATTCCTTAGTAGGATGTTTTTCTTCTGGAAGAAAATTATGATCATACCCAAATCCCATAATTAAACTATCTGCTGTTATTTGATATTTTTCTTGATGCGCCTTTAAAGTTTCCACAATTTCTTCAAAGGTATCACATTCACTTAAGTCTGCTGCTGAACTCATTTGTGCCACCATAGACACGTGACCATGAGGATCAATAAATGATGGCATCAATGTTTTTCCTTCTAGATTGATTTGTTCTACATTTTCTGATGATACATCCTTGACTTCTGCCAAAGTACCCACTGCTATAATCTGTCCATCTTCTACTAACACAGCTTCTGCAGTCTTATTTTCGCCCTCCATTGTAAGAATTGTCCCATTATAATATAATTTTGCCATATGAAAAATCCTTCCTATCTACTTTTATTCTTCATCCTTCGCTTGTTCACTAATAGTATAACTTTCTTCTACTGGTAACACAAAGATTCTTCCATCTCCAGGATTTCCACTTTCACCTGTTAACGCACTTTGCATAATAATATCAATCACTTCATTTTTACTATCATCATCACAAACTACCATAAGACTTGTTTTTGCCATTTCTTCATATACTACATCGCCAACTTGAATGCCTCTTTGTTTCCCTCTACCAGAAACTCCCCATTTTGTTGCTGCTAAATATCCTGCTTCTTCCAATGCTTTCGTTACATCTAATACTGTATTTGGTCTTACAATTGCCATAACCATTTTCATAATACTACCACCTTTCATATACTTCACATTTATATTGTATCCTAAACACAATTTTCAAATTACTATCAGCATTTATCCACTACACCTATAAATGCTCAACTATCAAACATCATTTTACTAATCCTGACTCGTCATATACTTCCCTAGACAACATACCTTGTAAGAAACTACCAGCTTCTCCCATAGACTCATCTTCTTCTACATTATACCGCTCCCCTGTTTTAAAATTAAAGGAAGGTTTTTTCCAACATCTAAACACTTTCAATAAAATCAAATATAGAAGAATCGATGCACCAAGACCTGCCACAGCTACTGGCAAGGAAATCGTTCCTAAACCTACAATTGTAATCAAAAGGACTGATGGTGTAGAGAAAATCATAAATAAATTCATCATAGCAAGTTCTGCTGCTGTTGTCGTTTGTAAACGTGGATCAATCATGCGTACAAGGGCCACACCACTTGGTGTAGTACCAGTACAGGTTCCATACATACCAAGAATACGTTCAAAATCATGATCACTTCCGAGTCGTGCTCCAAAATAAATACACACTATCATAGTTACAAAACCTGCAACTACTGCTGCAACTAAAATAGGTACAATCCATTTTCCGATAACGGCTACTTCGATTCCCATAAAAGCACACACTACTAAGTAATCAGACGACCAACCCGTAATCTTATTTTGTAAGGTTTCATTTAAAATATATGGAATTTTCAATTTTCTCATTGCCCATTTCACAATATAGGAAGCTGTTAACCCCCACATAAATAATATAGCCGCAAAAGATTCTCCTAGCCCTGGTATAAAGCTGATGATTTTTGCTAATATCAAAGCAATCACATATGTGATTCCCATTAAAGCTACGTGAATTGTCAACGTATCAATATTCCCACTATGTGTAGTAACTTTACCCATAGATTCTCTCTGTTCTTCCGGTACAAAATATCCTCTTTCTACTGCACTGCTTACTTTTGCAGTGGTTCTCGTAAGATTTTTCTTCATACCCCATTTTGCCGCTGGAACACCGATTCCGAATGCTATAATAAAACCTAATACAGCAAAGGTTAAGGCTACCATTTCTGCATTTTGATATCCATATAATTCTTCAAACATTTTTCCGTATGTAGATGCCTGCCCTGGTCCTTGGCAGAATGCAAACGGAATTAAAATACCGTACATGGCTTCCATTTCAAAAACTCCACCAATGGCTGCCACAATACCAACACCTACCATAGCTGTTAATGCATAAAGGATACACCAGATTAATCCCATTCCAGTAGCTCCCTTTGCCATGCCAGATCCTTTTTTCTCTTTGCCTGTATTTTTATCTTTCTTTTTTGCTGGACTGGCTAATCCAATAGAAATAAAAGAAAAACAAAATAATACATCAACAATGTCTGAATACATTGATACCCCTACATCTGGAAATAAATTTGGATTGATTACGTTCATATAAATCAGTCCTAAAATACCAGCGATAACATTCACAGGTATCAATAAATTCTTAAACGCTTTTACCTTGCTTCTGATTGCCATACCTAAGCAAATCATTATACTGGACATACCCAGTGCGATTGCTAAACTTTCCATTTTAACATCCCTCCTCTTTTTAATTTTTAAATAATTTCTACTTCCTTTTAATATAAATCACAGGCTCTGCAGGTGAAAAATTATTTTCATCCTTATGCCTAATACTATTACTTAAACTAATATAGATAGTCCTGATACAACCAACAAAATATACGTCAATTTCAAAAAGATTTTCTGATTAATTTTCTTTTGTAAATAATTCCCTATTACTAAAGCTATTATCAATGGTATCATACTCATTCCTATGATTTTTAAATTATATGTATTCACCATTCCGCTTTGTGTATAAGAGAACAGCATATATGTATTTAATATAACCCAAATTGGTGATACTGTTGCTCGAAACTCATCCTTATCTTCCAGCACATTAACTGCATAAATCACTAATAATGCACCACCTGAAACAAACATCCCATGGATGATACCTGCAACTAGCAAAATCAAGATAGAACCTAGTGTATTTAATTTTATTTTCTTTTGATAAAATAAGTTTTTTAATCCTATTCCAACAACGATAACACCATAAATAATTAACAAACTGTCAACTGTTAATACTTGATAAATCTTAAGTCCTGCAAACACTCCTAGAAACATAAAGCCACTCATTTTTAAAAGCTCTTTCACATTAATGTGCTTATAATTTTGAGCAGCTATACAGAGACCTGATAATCCTGCCATTACATTTAACACTACCTTTGCATTATCCATTCCCAACAATAACATTGCTGGTGGCATAGCCATAACTGTCCCTGCAAATCCTGTAATGGTTTGCAATACAAATGCAAGAAAAAATACAATTAGGAATAAAATTTCATTCATCAATTTCCTCTTTTCCGTATCATGCAAGCATTGTATTTTTCTTTCATCACTAGCATTTATATGCTAAATATTGCTACACTCGCATGTTATCTCATAAAATGATACATTTCATATAACATCTCATCTGTAATTTCTACAGGATTGTTATATAAGTTAGGGTGACGACTGATTCTCACCAAATCGTCTACTTGTTCATCTGTCAAATGAAAATCTTTCATATCTGTTCGTAGTCCCATAGATTGTTTCAATGCTAATATAGCATCTGCCATCTCTACAACTGATGCAAATCCAAGTTTTTTTGCTAAATCTAGTACTCTCTCTGAATCGTTAATTCTTGCAAAATAATCCAATGTCATACCACAGGCTTCCCCATGTGGAATTTTATAAATATTCGTAAGTGGGAAGGAACATGCGTGAGATGAAGTTGTTTTTGGCAAGGTGAAAGCTAACCCTGCAATCAAAGATGCTTCACACATTTTTTCTCGAGCTTCCACATCATTTCCATCTGTATAAGCACGATATAAATATTTGAAAACTAAATCTAGGGCATAAATAGCACAAGCATCACAAATTGGTTGATTTCCTTTGCTCCAATATCCTTCTAATGCATGTGATAACACATCAATACCTGTACTGGCTGTAATATATGGTGGCATCGAATATGTTAATTCTGGATCGATAATTGCATAGTTTGGATAAAATCCATCTGATACGATTGGTGATTTTTTTCCATTAGAATGATCTGTTAATACAGATACGCAGGTTACTTCACTGCCAGTTCCTGCTGTAGTCGGAATAGCGATAATAGGTAAATGTTCTTGTGGAATTGCTACTCCAGTTCCATGATACTTTGTAATAGAGTCCTCTGTCAATGAAATCGTTGCTGCTGCTTTCGCCAAATCAAGTGCACTACCACCACCTAAGGCAATTACAAGGTCGATTTTTTCTTCCTTGATTACAGTAGCGCATGCATCTACTTCTGAAACATCAGGATTTGGCGATACTCCACTAAATACTGATGTAATCACTCCCTCACTGTCACTTTTTATTTTTTCTGCCAATCCCGTTGTTACAAAGAAAGGATCAGAAACTAACAATCCTTTTTTTGCATCAAGTTTTTTGGCCAATTCTTTTATTTCAATTACTTTCCTAACTCCAAATACTATATTGACTGGTTGTGTATAATACCAAGCACTCATCGTTTTCTCCTTTATTTCTAAATCTTATTCACAATATTGTTCATCTACCATAGTCAATACTTCATCTAAAATTGGTAAATATTCTTCTAATTCTTCTTTTGTTATCACTAATGGTGGACAAACAGATAAGAAATTTTCACGTCCAAATGTTGAGAAACCACGTTTCTTTAATTCAGCAAAAATCCAAGGCATCACTGGTCCAGGAATACCATATTCTTGCATTGGTTCTCTTGTTTCTTTATTTTTCACAATATCAAAAGCTGCAAATAAACCGATGCATCTTGCTTCTCCAACACATTTATGTTTTTCAACCATATCATCCATAAAGGATTTCAAAATCTCACTCATTTCTGCAACATGGCCTTCAATATCATGATCTTTATAGTAATTAATTGCTGCAATACCTGCTGCACAAGCAAGTGTTTGTCCTGAATATGTAAGACCACATTGTAATACATTCTCTTCAAAGTAAGTTGCTACTCTTTCATTAACAATGACACCACCTAATTGCACATAACCACAGGTAACACCTTTTGCAAAAGTAATGATATCTGGTTTACAATCATAATTTTGCCAAGCAAACCATTTCCCTGTACGGAAAAATCCTGCCATAACCTCATCACAAATCATTAAAATACCATATTTATCACAAAGTGCTCTAATGCCTTCTAAGTAACCTTTAGGTGGTAAAATCACACCATTTGCTCCTACAACTGGTTCTAAAATAATAGCTGCCACATTATTAGTACCTTCATAACGAAGTTGTAATTCTAAGTCTGCCAAAGATTTCTTTGTTAATTCTTCATCATCCACACCCATTGTATAACCATCTCTATACACTTGCGGATTCATAAAATGAATAAATCCATTTGCTCCACCGATTTCTGCTGCAAATCTTCTCCAGTCACCTGACGCATTAGACGCACCTAGTGTTGCACCATGATAGCTTCTATATCCTGAAAATACTTTCGCACGACCTGTAACCATACGTGCCATTTTAATTGCATTCTCATTCGATTCTGCACCACCATTTGTAAAAAATACTCTTTTATAAGTATCCGCTCCTGCTACCTCAGTTAACATTTTTGCCAATGTTGATTTTGGAGCCGATGCATAAGCTGGTGCCATAAAACACATTTTATCAGCTTGTTCTTTAATAGCATCTACAATTTCAGGTAATTGATGACCTAAATTAGAACAAACTAATAAAGAAGACATATCTGCATATTTCTTTCCATCATAATCCCAAAAATAAATTCCTTCTGCTTTTTCTACTGGAATAGCTGGTGCGCCTGATTTAGACCATGATTGCATTACATATTGTTGGTGCATTTCTTGTACTTGTGTTCCTGTTAATTTACTCATATGATTTTCCCTCCATAAATAAAATAAAGCCCAAACGAATCTAATTATTCGTTCAAGCTCCATTGCCTACAATTATTTTATTTCTCTTCTAAACTTCTGAAGTAATCCTACCATATAATCCCAGCACATATCAAGGGGTTAAGATACAAGTTTTTTTGTACTACAGCACAACTCATTACAGTATTCAAGCAACCTTCACATATATCAATCTGTGTATGAAATGACATAATCCTATTTTAACTCTTCTTCAAATAAACGATATACAGCTATTCCTATACCTAATTTTGTTCTAGTTTCTTGGGTTGACAAATTACACTCCAATAATGATTCCACCTTTGACAACTTATAATTCACAGTGTTTCTATGTAAAAACATCTCCTCAGCTACAGCTTTTAAACTCCCATCATATTTTAAGTATTTACCTAAAGTATCCAATAAATCTGTCTCGTGATAACTATCATATTCTACAATCTTGCGAATACTTTCCTCATAAAACTTTTGAATCACTGCTTTATTTTCTATCTCTAGTAATAATTTAAATACCCCTAGTGATTCATAGTAAAGCACATCTACTGATTGTTCATGGCAATTTTTCACCCGATGAAGTTTTGCTGCATTTTCGTAACTAATATGCAACTTCTCAATTCCCTTCACTTCTTCTCCAACTAAATAACAGATGTCTTCCACGACAATATGACTGGTGGAAATTGCCTCCTTACAAGATACAATAATAGTATCTATTTGCTCCTTTGTTGCATCAGAAGCTACAATCACAATATTGTTAAAAATTGTTGTAATATGTACATTTTTGTAATTATATCCCACTTGATTTTTCAATAGATAATTGATTTTATTCAGCTTCACCTCTTTAAGCGGTTCTCCATGAAATTGTGCATGCAATACAATACAAGTAAAACTAGCCTCTAAATCAATTAATTGCTTTTGTAAAGGTTTTAAATACATCTTATCTTCTTGAGGGTATAAAATAGCATTTTTCATTGCCATTTCAAAGTCCATATCTTTTAATTGTTTATTGGTAATTTCAAAAGAGATAATACGCATAATATTGGCCATATTAACCTTCCATGGTACAACCATTAATGGAAAACTTTCTTCATTACAAAAATCAATGACCTCCTTAGAAATCCCTTCAATATATGGTCCAATATTAACAATAAGACCACTTGCTTGCTTGGATTGCACTTTTTGAGTCAATTTTAACAATGTATCTTTTTCATTTAGGGCAATACCTGTGGTAAAAACTAGTTCTCCAAATTCCACAAAATTACCAATTGCTTCACTTTCTACCATATGAACCCAAGTAGCAGAATTTGACGTTCCATCTCCTCCTGCCAATACCTCTAATTCCATACCTGTCACTTTTTCAATCAACTCTTTTAAAACTACCGCCATTCTAATCCCCCATAAAACGTAACACCTATGTTATTATTTCCTATTCATCTGTATAAATAATCGCTTCACTGTCATAAATATTATTATAAATATCAATCAACCTAAAAAATACGTAAGCATCTTGATTTCCTACATCATCATAACTCACTTCAATTTCTGTCTCTGGTACAATAAAGGTCTCACCCATAATATAGCTATCCACATACTCAATGTCATAGGTATAATAATCAAATACCCACTCGATGGTAGCACCAGCTTCTAATTCCATCATGCCTTTTCCCATCGGTGTACCAGCTTCACTGTATTTTCTATAACCTGCCACATATCCTGTTGGATTTTCACTATCCCAATAGACAATGATTTCAATATAATCTTCCCCTTTTAACATGGCTGGAACAGAACCATATGTATACCAATTATCATCATCGTTATACACTTCTTTTTCTGCATAAAATGGAACAGTATGTCCATCTAAGGTTACCCAGGTGTAATCAAATTCTATAATCAAATCTCCATCATTATCAAATTCATACACATTATCACTACCTAGATCAATATAACCTTCACCATCATCAAGCAATACTTGCAACTCAATAGAAATAATTTCATCCCATGCTTCGTCACTTAAATGTAAGGCAAAATTTTCTCTTTTTTCTATAATTGGCAACTCATAAAATAAACTTTCATCATACATTTCAGCATATGCATCGGCAATTTCTGCATCGTACCAGCTTTCATCAGAATAATCAACCTCTGCTGTCTCCCCACCACTACTTCTATGATGTTGATTTTGTCCACCAGACATAGCACTAATAAACGAATCAAAAAATTCAGTGTAATTATCTGTATAACCCACCTCCATCAACACTTCTTGTACACCAGAATAACTTTGTGGGTAATAGTAAGGAAAATAAAGAGCAATTCCATTTGAATTTTCTATAATATCTGAATTCCTATAATATTTTACTGCATTGTTAATACTATCTATTACTTCTTGACTACCATCTAAATTAGCATTCTGTATAAAATCAATAGCATCCACTTGTTCATACTCACCTTCTCCATAGGCTTTTGTATTACTTCGAGCAGTTGCTAAATCATGATAAGAGCTAGAATCTAGCGTAATGGTTGCACCCGAAAAATATTCACACAATATTTCGTATGTATAAGGAATTTGTCGCAATTCTACAATAGACAAAGTAATTTCATCTTGAAAAAAGCCAAAACTAGACTCCTCAATAAAATCATCAATAATTTTGCTTCCTAATTCTACCGTAGAAATAGATGTATTATTTCCTAATAACGTAAGCCAATCGGTATAATACCATCCTGTTCCTGGTTCTATTTCAGCAGAAGCCAACAAATAATCTGCATATGGCTCTAACATAACTGCTGTTTCTACCGTTCCCATAAGACAAGCATCAAATCCTACCAAATCAAATAATACTCCTGCTTCTTCCAAAGCATCACTAATATCATCTAAAGTCATCATAGTCTCAGGATAATGCTCATCATATCCATATCCCCCCATGGTTCCTCCACCATGATTCCAACAAATCAACTGATACCGATCCGCTGGAAACTGGCTAGCCATATCACTGATAAATGCTGATAAAGTATCTTCATTAGCCATTGATATTTTTCCTAAATCGTCCTCTAAACAATAAAATTCACCATCTTTAATTTGCCAATATTGACATGTATCACTATCTACAAAATCATTCTGCCATTGTAACGTACCACCTGTCATAACAACAACATTAACCTGATCTCCAAAATCAGCTTCTGCAATTTCCATTAAATCATCAGTAGCACATCCACTATCAGTTTCTAGGTCAGACCCTAATAAATAAATCATAACTGTAACAATATCGCTGCCATCACCTTTTACCGTAGTATAAAAATCTCGTACATCAGTAAGCCCTAAATCAATGCCTGAATATCCTCCTTCACCTTCATAAGAAGAGCCTACAATCAATTGATTAGCACTTGCATAATTATAGTTTGGTTCACTTTCTTCCTCTTCTCCGAATAACCATACTAATGCCACACATAAGAGAATGAACAGTCCTACAATCCCACCTATGATCACTAATAATGTAATCAGACATCCTCTGCCTTTTCTTTTCTTAGGCTTTGTATTTGTTCCATTTGGAATACCCATACCATAATCAACCCCTTGGGCACCATAAGTTTGGTTTCCTGATTCGTAAGTCGTTGTATATGTTCCAGTTCCGTATGTAGTAGCTTGCTCCCCATTGTTTGTTGTATACGTTCCAGCTCCATAAGTAGTAGTTTGCTCTCCATTATTCGATGGCAACCTACGAGCTTTGGGTTCTTCTGATGATACGGTAACAGTTTTTTCACTAGAGTTTTTATACTCTTCAAACACTTCCTTTTGCACATTAGATATTTTCTCAACTTTATGGCCACAATTGGCACAAAACTTTCCATCCTCTGGAACGAAACTTCCACAATTAATACAATACATGTGTTACCTCCTTTATTAATACCTATCATTATTATACTATTATTTTGCTTTTTCTACCATATATAATTTTCTTTTCTAACTTTCAAACCATTAATTAGTGACATGTAACAACAAAAAGATGCCACAGCATATTATCAATAAATATACCATGGCATCTATTTCATTTAATCATTTATGACTTCATACATCCTAAAGACATTCTCTAGTTTCATTATGAATTAGTCGTAAAGGTTTGGAGCGATTTCATCACTAGCAATGTTTTCAGCTGTGTAGAAAGCACATCCTGTATCTGTATCAGATACTGCTTCGCCTGCTGCTGAAGCTGCAAGTAATTCGATTAATACAGATCCGATAGATACTGGAGCTTGAGTTACAGCACCGTACATAACGCCTGAAGAAACTGCTGCTTTAAGAACTGTACCAGAGTCAAATCCAACTGCGATGATATCATCTGCTGTAGATCCTAATACTTGTAATGTTTCATTAGCTGTTACAACACCTTCTGCTGCTACTTGGTTTGAACCATAGATAGCTGTAAGGTCAGATTTATTTAATAAAGCTGAAGCTTCTGTTGCACATAATTCAACAGTTGTTTGTGAAGGAACTGCTACATCGATGATGATGTCTGCATCTGCTTCTTCTGCTGTTGCATCTACTGAATCACTAACATATTTGTCATTACCAACGATTGCTACTGTGTATCCATCAGCTGTTGCTAATTCTACCATTTTGTCAATGAAACCTAAACCACGGTTGATGATTGATTCTGCTGTTGCATCTTGGTTAACAACACCAACACGAACTTGACCAGCACCGAATCTGTCAGCTACTGCTGCATACATGCTTTCACCTGCTAATTCACCAGCTGCATAGTTATCTGTAGCTGCGTTTGCGTATACTGCACCTTCTGCTGCATCTGGAACACCAGAGTCAAATCCGATGATAGGGATTCCAGCTGATTGTGCTTGTGCGATAGCATCGTTAAGAGCACTTGTATCAAGAGCTGCTAAACCGATAGCATCTGGGTTAGATGTTAAAGCACTTGTGAACATTGTTACTTGAACAGCGATGTCTGATTCAGAGTCAGGACCAACCATGTTCATTGAATATTTGTCATATCCAGCTGCTGCGTTTAATTCATCAATTTTTGCTACTGCACCAACATAAACTGCTTGCCAGTATGTAGATTGGAAACCTTTAGATACGATTTCGAAGTGATATGTTTCGTCACCTGTAGCTTCTGCTACTTCTTCTGTTGCTTCTTCCACTACCGCTTCTTCTACTTCTACTACTTCTTCTGTTGCTGCTGGTTCTTCTGTTGTTGTTGCTGTTTCTGTGCTAGATCCACATGCCACTAATGACATTACCATTGCAGATGCTAAAAGCACACTAAGTAATCTTTTTTTCATTTTGATTCCTCCGTTTTTTTATTTTATTTTAATACACCGAAGTGGTATATCCATGAGTGAATTGCTGAACAGTTTTCTACTATTAATAGAGTAACCGATAATTCCTATTCAGCTTTTTTACGTTTGTAAATATCAACTGTTACAGCGCCAAGTAAAATGATACCTGTAATAATTTGTTGCCAGTTAGCTTGTAAACCGATAAATGGTAAACCAGTCTTTAATAGGGATATTAATAATACACCCAATAAGGTTCCAAAAATTGTTCCCGAACCACCAGTTGGTGATGTACCACCGATAATTACGGCTCCAATAGCATCTAATTCAAATCCTGCGCCAGTACCTGGTGTAATACTTGAGAATGTACAAGCATACGCGATTGCTGCAAGTCCTGAAAAGAAACCTGAAATTACATAAGCCATTACATGCCATCTTACTACGTTAACACCTGAAAGTCTAAGTGCTTCCTTATTACTACCAATGGCAATAATATATCTACCAATCATAGTTTTTTTCAAAATGATTGTCATAGTAATTAATAAAATAACCATCCAAATAATTCCGATTGGAATGATTGTACCATTTACAGTGATTTTAAAGATACTTCTTACCCAACCACCTTCTGTACCAGCCATAGGCCATACACCTGTTTTACTACCTGTTAAAATAGAACCAAGTCCACGAACAATCATCATGGTACATAGTGTTGCAATAAATGGTGGTAATTCTAACTTAGCCACTACCATACCATTTGTAAAACCAACTACTAAAGAAAATAATAATGTAACAGCAATACCAACACCAACTGGAAATCCCATGTAATTCATCACATAACTACCTACTATTGAATAACAAACAAGTCCAGTACCCATTGATAAATCAACACCGCCTGTAATCAATGGAAAAGTTACACCGATTGCCATTAGTAAGATATAGTACATGAAATTACTCATGGTTACAAAGGTTGAATATTTAGCAAAAGAGTCACTCTTAATACTAAAGAATATGGCTAATAATATAATAACAGCAATTACAATAATTTGTTGTGCTCCTGCACCATTCATTAATTTTGAAAGGGCAGTGCCTTTATTTTTACTCTGTTTCAACTTGATCCCCTCCTAATCTCTCAATGTTGCATATTGCATGATTTTTTCTTGAGAAGCTTCTGAAATATCAAGTTCCCCTGTAATTCGACCTTCACACATGACAATAATTCTATCACTCATACGTAGTACTTCCGTCATTTCAGAAGAAACCATAATAATGGATTTTCCTTCTTTAACAAGTCTATTCATCAGTTCATATATTTCTTGCTTCGCACCAACATCAATACCACGAGTTGGTTCATCAAATACTAAAATATCAGCATCACCAATGAGCCATTTTGAAATAACCACTTTCTGTTGATTACCACCTGATAGATTCACAATCAACTGATCTACCGAAGGAGTTTTTGTTTTCATCTTTTCTACATATTCCTCTGCAATCGCTTTTTCTTTTGCTTTATCAATGAAAAGACCTTTACAATACTCATCAAGACATGTGATTGTTGAGTTTTCTGCTACAGATTTTTGAACTACAATACCAAATCGCTTTCTATCTTCTGATAGATAACTTAAACCATTTTTAACGGCATCTTGTGGACTATTAATGATGACTTCTTTACCGTTGATAGTAATGGTTCCACTTTCTTTTTTATCTGCACCAAAGATTGCTCTCACAGTCTCTGTACGTCCTGCACCCATAAGTCCTGAGAAACCGAGGATTTCACCTTTTTTCAAATGGAAATTCACATTTCTAACCATACGACCAGCATTTAAATTCTCTACTTTTAATACAATCTCTTCTATATCTTTAGTAGCATTTTCCGATTTAGGATCTTCAAAGATAACACGTCCAACCATCATCTTAATGATGTCATCTTTCGTTGACTCTTCCGTAATCAATGTTCCTACATATGTACCATCACGCATAACAGTTACTCTATCTGTGATTCTCTTAATTTCATCCATACGATGAGAGATATAAACAATTGCCATACCTGCTTTACGCAAATCATTGATGATAACAAATAATTGTGTGATTTCAGAATCTGTCAACGCTGCTGAAGGTTCATCAAATACAATCAATTTCGCTTTATGAGAAATCGCTTTGGCAATTTCACACATTTGTTGTTTACCAACTGTTAGTTTACTCATTGTTTCCTTTGGATCAATATCAATGTTGAGTTGGTCGAATAACTTTTCCGCTTCTTCGTTCATTTTCGCATCATCGATAATAAATCCTTTTCTTGGTTCACGACCAATGAAAATATTTTGCGCTACTGTTAAATGTCCCATCATGTTAAGTTCTTGATGTACAATAACAATACCTTGATTTTGTGCTTCTCTAGGATTAGAAAACTCAACTTCTTTTCCTTCATATGTAATAGTTCCACTATCTTTTGAATATATACCAGTCAAAACCTTCATCAGTGTTGATTTACCAGCACCATTTTCACCCATAAGTGCTAAAACTTCATGCGTTCTCACTTCTAAATCTACATGGTCTAATGCATGAACACCTGGGAAGGATTTGTCAATGCCTTTCATTGTAAGAATTACTTCACCCATTTTCCCCTCCTTAATTTTTACGTCTACGACTACTAACATCAGCTGTAACTGCTGCTAAAACGATAAGTCCAGTAAAAACATATTGATATGAAATCGTAAATCCCATTGCTAAAATTCCTTCTTGCATCAATGCGATTGTAAATGCTCCTAGTATCGTTCCTAAAATCGATGCTACACCACCAACCATGGAAGTTCCACCCATAACACAGGCTGCAATGGCTTCATTGTTAAATGTATCACCTAACCCTGGTTGAACAGTTGTATAAGCACCTACATAGAAGATTGCTGCAATCCCTGCTAATGTACCACAGAAAATATAAGCTAACATTTCCCATCTCTTAGTGTTAATACCTGAAAGTCTAACGGCTTCTCTGTTACTTCCAATGAATAACATATATCGACCAATTTTTGTTTTGTTTAAAATAATAGCACAGATGCACGCTACTACGATTAAAAAGATAAGACCTGTTGGTATATTACCCAAACGAACCATGTTTTTTACTAAAAGCGCCACATCACTTGTAGGCCATGTAACAGATTGTGTCTTTGTAAAAATAGAACCTAAGCCTTTCGCCATTTGCATACTGGCTAATGATGTAATAAATGGTGGGATATACATATATGATACAAACCATCCATTTAAAGTTCCAAACATGGCACCTACTAAAATACTAATCAAAAGACATACAATCAGTGGTAGTCCATATTGTGTTAAGCAATATCCAGAAATTAATGCAGAAGCAAACATAACTGGACCAATGGAGAAATCAATTCCCCCTGTTGAAATAACAAATGTAACACCCAACGCTAAAAATCCAATAAAGTAAGAATATTGTAATGCGTTCATCAGCTTTTCCAATTGTATAAACTGACTACCATTACGAAGCACTGGTGTTAAAACTGCAAAAACAACGAACATTACAATCATAACTAAAATAAGTGCCAAACGGTTTATGCTGATTACTTTAAAGATGGGTAGATTTTTAATTCTATTCATTTTGACCTCCTAATTCCCCTTTTTTTAGAATCCTTTCTAAACTATGACTATTATATTAACTTTCTGTGAACTTAGAAATATAATATTTTATAGAAAAAGGTTAAAATCTTACGTATTGTAAAATTTCAACCTTTTTCCTTATATATGAGTTTTTCATCAATTTATGTCTATTCTTTTTTTCCTAGTTCTTATTCAACACTAGTGTTAAATGGAAACAATAACTTCTGGTTCTCTTCGTCATACAAATTATCCATGGTAATTAATTTACTTCCCGAATCAATATTATTATCAATGGTTTCCTTATTGATTAATTTAACAGCTTGCTCTACTCCAAGATAACCCATATTAAATGGATTCTGTATCACAATTCCTTGGAACACGCCTTCCTCCATCAACTTCACTTCTTCTAGGGAACTATCAAAACCTACTAGCAAAATTTCCCCTTCCTTCTCCATTTGTTTCAGTCCCCATGCGGCTCCTACTGCCGCATTTTCATTTAAACCTATAATAATTTTCAAGTCTGGGTATTTTTCAATCATTTCTACAGTAAGAGTCTGTGCTTTCTCGTAAGAAGAATCGCAGAATACGACTTCTTGAATATTTTCTTCCATCTCTCCTAGACCTTCCCTTACTCCCTCTTCTCTATCTATAGCTGTGGATGCATTCTCTACGTGTCCCACAATAACAATCTGATCACCTTCATCAATTAACGATGCTGCATATTTACCCAACTCTGTTCCAGCTAATACATTATCTGTAGCTACTACCCCGTCAGCAAAATCCTCATCAATAATAGAATCTACTAACACCAAATGAATTCCTTTTTCTTCTACTTCTCTTAACATATCCGTCATACTTGAATAGCTTAATGGTGATATTACCATAGCATCTGGTAATACTTCCCTTGCAAGTATTTCTTCTATAATAGCTATTTGACCTGCTTCATCTGTTTCATCATCCGTCCCAATAATTTCTAATGACACTCCGTATTCACTTGCTGCCATGATACCACCTTCTTTAAATGTCACCCAAAACTCGGTTGCACCAATGGTCTTTGGAATCAAAACAATCTGATATTCCTCTTTTGTTTGTTGCATTGTTAAAAAACCAATGATGATAAAAAAAAGAAATGCAACTATACATACTACACCTGTTATTCGTTCTATCTTAAACCACTTCATCACTTCTTGCTCCATCTATGGGTACTGTTACTGTTGCAGTTGTTCCCACATTTTTTTCACTACGATATTCTATTCCATACTCTTCTCCATAGTATAGCTTCAACCGACTTTGTACATTAACAACTCCTACACCATTATTTTTGTAATCTGTCTGCTTTTCATCAAATATATATTTTAATTCTTCTTCCGTCATGCCTACGCCATTATCTTTTACTTCTAAATATATTTTTTGATTATGGGTATATCCTTTAATATGCAACAAACCTTTTCCTTCTTTGTATTTCAAACCATGATAAATGGCATTTTCTACTAATGGCTGCAATGCAAATTTAATAATTGGAATTTTTGTAATCTTCGGATCTACATCAAAGGAATATTCTACCTTATCGTTATATCTCATTTTTTGAATAATCAAATAACTTTTCACATAATCAATTTCTTCTTGGATAGTATATTCTTCTTTTTCATTGCTGATACTTTGCCTAAACAATTTTGCCAATGCAGAAGTCATTTCAACCACCTCATCATTTTTCCCTGCTGCCGACATCCAAATAATAGAATCTAGCGTATTATATAAAAAATGAGGATTGATTTGTGCCATTAACACACGCATTTCATTCTTTCTTTTTTCTTTTTGTTCGTAAATATTTTGCTCCATCAAATCTGAAATCCTTTGGGTCATGGCATTAAATGATTCTCCTAAACTAGCTAATTCATTATTATCTACAATTTCTATATTAGCACCTGTAAAATTACCCTCCTGCACCATTTTCATAGAATCTCTCATCCGTTGTATTGGATTCGTAATGGAAAGAACAATTATATTAGTAATAATAATTGTTGCCAAAATCAATAGAAATGCAGTAAAAATATACAACATCTGTGTAGAACTACTATCTTTTAACAATTCCGAAAGATATGCAACACTAACAACTGTCCATCCTGTTTTCTCCGACCTAGACATGGTATATAATCGACTGTCATCTCCTTCGCTGGTAATGATATAATTTTCTGTTGCTTCTAAAATGGCCGATATATTTTCCGTAGTAAGACCACCATACAATAATTGTTGTTTAGGATGGTATATAATATTACCTTCATCATCAATAATAAAAGTATATCCTTTATCTCCCACTTTATTGTTATTACACAAATCACTAATCGCCTCATAATTTAAATCGATAAAAAATATTCCTTCTACTTCTCCAGTTTCTTCGTTAGAATATGTTCTACTTAAAGTTATTACCCATTCATAACTGGAACGAATTATATTCTGTACATGTGGAACAGAAATATTCACCCCATCTTCCGCTTCCATGGTATCAATATACCATTCCATCTCTGTAATATCTACATAGGGATTAATTCCTTCATCACTAGAGTTTACGATGTTTCGTCCATCCACCACCACAGTAGCAATATTGGCAATATCATCACGACTATCTTTAATAATGGCAATCTGGGAGAGAATACGACTTTTTTCCTCTTCTAAGTTTTTAATACCTTTTGTTGAAAACAGATAGGTTTGCACATCGGAGCTATTTACTAAAATGGTTGAAATATTTCCCATATAATCTATATAGGAATCAATATCATTATTTACTTGTTCAATAATGCTCCCCAAGTATGTAATTGAATTATCCATTACTGTTTGTTCTGTATGATTTAGCGATATTAACATAAATACAATTAAAGCAACAATAATCAATAACGAAAAATATAACATAAATGCACTACGTATACTCTTAAATTGTCTAAACAGCCTTCTAGAAATCTGTTCTCTCATGGAAAATAACCATCCTTTTCTTTTACACCTGCAAGCATAATCTCAATTGATTATATTTGTAAAAATTTTGATTCTCTTACTAACGATTATCCTTGGCGTATGCTTTCGGAGTCATACCTGTTGCCTTCTTAAATGCAATATTAAAATAATGAGGATCGCTATATCCAACTCGATCAGCAATCTCATAATTTTTCAAACTGGTTTCACTAAGTAACTGTTTCGCCTTTTCCATTCTTAATTTCACCAGGCTTTCCATAAAAGTTTCACCTGTTGCCTCTTTAAACACATTGCTAAAATGACTTGTACTAACATTTAAGTAAGAACAAATAGTATTCAAGGATAAATCATTCTCATCAAAATGCTCTTGTAAATACGCCATCGCTAAATTCGCCAACTTAGTACCACTAGATTGCTTCATATCAGATATTCTCACAAAAATCTGATCATAGTATGTTTCTACAATACTCATTCCTTTCACTAGACTAGATGAATTGATCACTTTATTGATAACAACATCTCTCTCTTCTTTATCCGCTACCGCTTCTCCACACACTTCTACTAAAATATCATAAGCCCATAAGACAACTTGATGTAGATAAGAAATGGCTTTACTTCTTTCTACATACAAACTTTTCATTTCTCTATGAAGTGAATCTAACTCTTTCTTATATACCTCTGCATTTTGATTCTTTAATCCTTGTATGATTTTCTTTAAGTACTGACTTAAATCAAGGGATGCCTCTAACTGACTTTTACAGTTTTCATAATCAAAGTAGAAATCGATTCCCTTTACATATTGATACTCCCACATTAAAAGTGCATTTTCATAGGATTGGAACAAATCGTCTAACTGTTCCACATAATTTCCTACACCAACTAAAATATGTAGTCCCATAATCTCAAGTACATTCCTTGTTATATCGCGAAAAATTGTGGCTATCCTCTTTTCAAATTCACGTGGTTTATTAGTATATAGTAGTACACAGACCCGTCCATCCTTACTACTATATGCTAATCCACATTCTTCTAATCGCACAATCTCATCACTAATATTTTCTACTACAAAAGACATAAGGGCACATTCCTTCTTCTCATAGAAACTGCTCTCATTCCCATCTGCATAAGGATCGATATCAAGCACTGCAACACGGAAATGTGAACCGATTAATTCCACGCCATACTTCTCTAAATTCACAAGACAGACTGATGTATCTTGAGTACCTTTCACCAATGCCGATAATTCATTGGATATAAGAATGGACTGATTTCTTGTACGAGTGGTATACACATCTTCTAATTTTTGTATTTTTTCTTCTTCTAAATGTTTTTTATCAAGTTTTTTCTTAATATTTCGCATACATTCAATCAGTTCTTTCGGCGTAACTGGTTTCAACAAATATTCTTGTACCTTGTATAACATAGCCTTTTGGGCGTATTTAAACTCACCATATCCACTAAAAATAACCACCATTACATCTGGGTGGTTTTCATAAATATATTTACTTAATTCCAAGCCATCCATAAATGGCATGAAAATATCTGTTAGCACAATGTCCACTTGATTGCATTGCAAATATTCTACTGCTTCTTGTCCATTTGCACAATCTTTTACTAGCTCCATACCTACTGCATTCCAGTCAATGTTTTGACCAATGGCTTGTCTTACTAAAATTTCATCATCTACTAAAATTACTTTGTACACGGATTCCCATCCCCTTTTCGCACGCAACAGCTAGTAACTATTCAACCATTGGCTGAAAGTTACTATTTTATGCACAAATATAACTGAACTGTTACAATAATTTTCCTAAACTCATTATATCTAGTTACCAGAGTAATAGCAATATGAAGCACTCTATTATTTTTAATCAAACCAAATTAATGGTAAAATTTTATTTATATAACATCAATCACAAC